>JBILDL010000412.1:0-2936 GCA_044352635.1 Saprospiraceae bacterium
CCGCACCATTAACGATGTCGAAACTATAAATACCGTTTTTTCCCAAGGGGTCATCACTATCATTGCTGATATCTTAACACTGATTGTCGTTTTAGCTATAATGTTTATAACCAGTTGGGAATTAACCTTAATAGCGCTGACAACCTCTCCATTTTTAGTTATTGCCAGTTACATATTTAAAGAGAAAGTAAAAACATCCTTTCAATCGGTCAGAACGGAAATTTCAAGAATGAATGCTTTTTTACAAGAGCAAATTTCAGGCATGCGGTTAGTACAAATTTTCCATATTGAAAAATCTTCAATGCGTCGGTTTAAAACGATAAACAGGGAATACACTAAGGCAAATTTGGATTCGGTATTGTATTACGCTGTTTTTTATCCGGTCGTAGAAATTATTTCCGCTGCCTCGTTGGGATTAATGGTATGGTGGGGAGCAAAAGGAGTCATTGGGGAAAGTGTGTCTATGGGTGCTTTAATCGCATTTCCTATTTATTTGAATATGTTATTTAACCCTATAAGGATATTAGCCGATAAATTCAATACCCTGCAAATGGGGTTAGTGGCATCAGACAGAGTCTTTGCTTTGTTGGACAATCAGGCAGAACAAGAGGTAACGGGGCATCTAAAACCTGAAAAGCTTAGAGGGGAGGTTATTTTCAATAAGGTTAATTTTGCCTATCAGGGAGAAGACTGGGTGTTGAAAAATGTTGATTTTCATATTGAGCCGGGAGAAACATTGGCGATTGTAGGGGCAACGGGTTCGGGAAAAACGAGTATCATCAGTCTGATAAATAGGTTTTATACTCATCAGTCAGGGCTCATTTCTATAGATGGAACAGATATAAGGGATTTTGATCTACAGGCGCTTCGTCACAAAATGGCATTGGTTCTTCAAGATGTTTTTTTATTTTCAGGTTCTGTATTTGAAAATATAACCTTGCGAGATGAGTCGATAAGTAGAGAAAAAGTGCTGTCAGCTGCTAAAATGATAGGTGCACATGAATTTATTGAAAAACTTCCAGGCGGTTATGACTATCAGGTGATGGAGAGAGGAGCGACACTTTCTATGGGACAAAGACAGCTCATTTCATTTGTTAGGGCGCTTGTTTTTGAACCAGATATTTTAATTTTAGATGAGGCTACCTCATCTATTGATCCAGCCTCAGAATCAGTCATTCAGAAAGCCATTGAAACATTAATTGCTCAAAGAACCTCTATCATTATTGCTCATAGATTATCAACCATCATGCATGCACATAAAATTTTGGTTATGCAAAGAGGGGAGGTGATGGAATCGGGTTCACCAGAAGATTTACTGAAAAACGAAGAGGGGCTTTTCAGAAAATTACACGATATGCAATTTATTCAGATTGAGTCCATGGTAGCATCCACTTAATTTCTTAAAATGATTCTTATATCGATAAAATGAGCATGTTCATATTTTTTTAATTATCCATTGCCATTTCTTTTTTAAATTACCTTTCAAAATAAGATTTTCATGACGCAGATAATATTAGACCTTCAGGAGGTAGTTAAAGATTATGATAAAAAACGGGCTGTTGATAAAGTGAGTTTTCAACTGCCTAAAGGAGCTATTTTTGGATTGTTAGGTCCCAATGGTGCAGGTAAAACGTCCCTCATTAGAATCATTACTTCTATTACCAGAGCTGATGCCGGAGTTGTTCTTTTTAATGGCGAGCCTCTTCAGGAAAAACACAGTGAAAGAATGGGTTACATGCCTGAGGAGCGAGGCTTGTACAAAAAAATGAAAATTGGTGATCATTTACTCTATCTCGCCCAGCTCAAGGGGCTTTCCTATAAGGAGGCAAAAACTCAGCTAACTTACTGGATGGAGAAATTTGAAATTATGGATTGGTGGCCCAAAAAAATTGAAGAGCTGTCCAAAGGAATGCAGCAAAAAATTCAATTTATTGTTACCATTCTTCATAAACCAGACTTGATTATTCTTGACGAGCCTTTTTCCGGTCTCGATCCTATTAACGCAAATCTTATCAAAGATGAAATTTTAAATCTGAATAAAAATGGAGCTACCCTCATTTTTTCAACCCATAGAATGGAACAGGTTGAGGAGATTTGCGAAGAAATTGTGCTTATAAACAATGGTGCAAATGTCCTTCAAGGTAAGGTAAAGGATATTAAAAATAGTTATAAGGAAAATCTTTTTAATGTTGACTTTAGTACACCAACGCAGGTTGTTTTACCTGAAGAGTATGCTTTAAAGCAAATAAATGATTTTAAGATTCAAGTTAAATTGGGAGAAAACCAATCAAGTAATGCCCTTTTACAACATTTATTGAATCAAAATTTAAATATTTCAGGATTTAATGAAATATTACCATCTCTCAATGAAATATTTATTCGTCGGGTTGGGCAATCAAATAATTTTTAAAAAAGATGCAGCTCAACGTAATCATTATTTCTTTTTTTCGATCTTTTTGGGTATTGGGATTATTCACAGGCCTAACATTGCCTGTTTTGGGTGTTTCTCAAACGGTGCCTGGCAGGTATTTAAAAGAGGTACTTCCTTGTAATGGATGTGAGGTGAGTACCTTGTATCCAATCATTCAATGGCCGGTAAAAAAGGGTAAAAATATTAACTATGATGTTGAATTAGATCGGGATACCTTATCTGATACCCCCGCCATGCTTCAAAAAACCGCGCTTCCATACAGCATTCTTATACCATATATACCTTTGGAAAAAGGGATTTATTATTGGAGGTATAAGGTGAATGGATTACAGTGGTCTCCTTATTTTTCCTTTTCAATTAAGGAAGATTACCATAAAAATATTCCGCCTGACCCTGATCTTTTCCTATCAAAAATTCCTGCAGGTCACCCGAGATTATTAATAAATAATATTAATCAATCCCGCTCCATTGATGCTAAAAATGAAGATAGAATAGCTATTATTTC
>JBILDL010000413.1:0-2932 GCA_044352635.1 Saprospiraceae bacterium
TAAAAATTGCCTTTATTGTCTGTCAACTGAAAAATACTATCTGTAATCATTACCGCTTGACATTTTTGAATTGTCTTTATTACCAAATGTCCTTTTTCCGGTTTAATCATATCCGTTTTACCTCCTACATAATCTACACAAATTGGTTTTGCCATTTCTACCCAGGTATAACCTTTATATTCTCGCACTTTGATACAGTCAGCGCCTGTACAATTTGCATCGGTATTTGGAGAGCGATAAAATGCAGTTTTTTGAAAAAGTAAATGACGGTCAATATTTTTTGTGTAAGGAAATGACGGTTTAAAATCGTCCCACTTTTCTAATGGAATTGGATTTGAGCTACCACTAATTATTACTATCCATTCTATTTGATTAATTAATTCTTTTGCAAAACCTATTTTTCTCCAATTCAGTGAATCAGGCAGTTTTGATTTTTCTGTTGAAAAATGTAGTCCAGCTTCTTTGGCCGTTTTAATGCCACAAGATTGAAAAATTAATAATATGGTGCATATTAATAAATAAGCAATATTTTTAGTGACCATTTTTTTATTTTTTAAAATGTATAACCGATACCTATACCATAATTAAAGGATAGAATGGTTGGGGATTTTGTTCTAAAAATTGTTGTTCCATTTCCATGAATAGTCTTCATATCATTGAATGTGGGAAAAGCTCCGAGAATATCAACATTGGATATCAGTACGATTCGATGAAACAAATTATTTTTCAGCCCGATGCCGAATAGATAACTGGTAGTTAAAGTATGAGAAGATTCCATATTAGAACTTGCTACATGGACTGAATTATTAAAGGGAACAGCATTAATTTCAGGGGAATAAATATAGGCCAGGCCAACCATTGCCTTGGGCATTACGGTCAATTTCCTGGATACTGGTATTCGATAATAGGCACCTGCCATTAAAGTATATACATTCCATTCTTTTGCGGATATGCTATAATCAAATGAAGAATAGACCGTTTTGGCCATTAATGCTAATTCTCCTTCATCTATAGGGTTTTTATGAATCCTTAACAATCCTGTAACGCCCCAATGAGTATTATTCAATTCTTTCCCCCATAATATGTCTTTTTTTCTGCCATTTTTAGCAAAACCAGCATTAGCATTTTTACCATCGGTGCTTTTAAAATCTTGAAGGGGAATACTTGGACCTACAGATAATGCAAAATAAGATGGTCTGTCCTTTGAATTAGAATTTTCCTGAGAAAAAGCAGCAAAGCACAACAGCCAAAAATAAAGTAAGGCTATCGTTTTTTTCATGATTTATCTTCTTTTGTCCAGTATATTTCTTTTTTTATTATTCCTTTTTTCGCTACAAATTTAATTCTGTTAGCTTCCAGATAAGCTTCGCAATTGGCGCTTATGTTTTTTTGAGGATTAGTCAAAACACCTATCCATTTACCGTTAGTAAAAGTTAAATCTTTGAGGATAAAAATATTTTTGTTGGATGGTTTTCCATTAAATGAAGGGCCAGATTTAGTAATTTCGATAATCACGTCTCCCTCAGTTTTCCACTTGCCTGAAAAATTATCATTAGATTTCTGGGCCACCAAAAGGGTGCTAAAACAGATGGCAACTAAAAGTAAGATTGGTTTTTGCACCGCTATGTTTTTTAAAATATGAATTGATGATGCAAAAATGTAATGAATAAAGGAGACAAAAATTAGCAAAAGATAATTTCACTATTTTTTCTGCGAAGCTAATCGCTTTCGGATACGGCTCAGTGAAACAGGCGTTACGCCAATAAAAGAGGCAATATGTTTATCTGCAACCCTCTTTATGATTTCGGGTTTTTGTATAATCAGTTTTTGGTAACGTTCTTCAGGCTTATCCAGTACAAAACTTTCTACCCGTTTTAAAGCATCCAAAAACATTTTTTCGGCAAACCCCAACCTTGTTTTAATGAGGGAAATATTATTTTCACTTAATTTTTCGACTGTATCAAAATCAATTTCCATTAATTCGCAATCTTCCAAAGCTTGCCAGGTCTGCCGGGTTGGTTGGTTGTCAAAAATACATTCCGGTATAGCAGCTATTTGCCCTTCCCAACGAAAAAAAAAGGTTTTTTCTTCACCCGATGCCGTCACAAAAAAAATTCTTAGGATACCTTTTTTAATGTAAATTATCTTTTTAAAAATCTTGCCTTCTGGTATGTAAATTTCTGACGCTGCAATTACTTTAGATGTTGCAAATTGAAGTAGCGGCAGATGCGTGTTATTTTCTATTGAATCTTCTCTCATATTTTTTAATGGTCTTTTTTGCCACTTTTTCATCCTGGAAAAGCTCCTGAACGCAGTAAGGTCGCCAATCGGTAAGATTTTCGTCCTTTTTCACTTTCAGAAGCTGAACTTGTTTAGATAGCTATTTACAGGAGCCTTGCGCTCGCTTAGTTCAAAATTGCTTACCTTGTCAGAGTCAATTTCCTTATTATTTGCTGCCTGGCGTTGAAGCATTCCACTAGTTTCGCTTTAATACCTGATTTTAGTTCAAATACAAAAATAGCAAATGAAAGATAATAACAGGTATTAAGATTTGAAAAGGTGAATTCCCAGTTTTATGTATGGAATTAGTTTGGCTTGTTTCACGTCAAGAGCGTGGTGTCGTTATCGTATATTTGCGAATCATATCTTATCAATGGTTGTAAATAGAATAATCTGGTCGCCACTGGGTACTTCGTCATTTTTGGTGAAATCCATTAATATTAAGCCCACTTTCATTTTGTTTTCCTAACCATCGCTTCAACTTGATCCTACATCCTGCGCCAAAAAGTCGTACCTTCACGAAATGAGAAGAATCTTTAATACCACAGGACTGTGCAATCCGGAAAGGCACTACATGGTAGATCCCTTTAGGAATATGTATGATAATATACATATCCTCATTGAGGATATGCAGTATTTTCTCATTCATGCA
>JBILDL010000414.1:0-2930 GCA_044352635.1 Saprospiraceae bacterium
GGAATTTCAATCTGAAAATGAACTATTTAATAGATACCCTACCCTTCAGGCATTATTATCAAAACAGGTTTTTCAAAGTTTGAAAAATAATGGAAATCCAGGGCTTGCCATTTTATATAGGTATGGATTTAATGCCGTAAAAGTTAATCCCAGTGAAGAGGTTATTCGTGATATAAAAGAATTAGCGAAAAAGGAAATTATTAATCCTTTTGAGAAGAGCCTCATTGTTCTTTCAAAAAAGCAATTCAATACTGAAATTCAAGCACTTTATGCTACCTGGTTAATGACCTTAAATGAATGGGAGGCAGCTGAAAAAGCATGGCAGGAAATTCCCCTTGCTGATATCGAATTATTTGGAAAATCAAATCCATTTGTTGAAAGATTAAATGAATGCGTCCATTGTCCGGTAAAATCAAATGAAAGACAATTAACCAAACCACAAATTGTAGCTGAAATGTTAAAACTACAGTATGACATTAAAGCTAACAGAACCGAAAGTCCTCAATACTACTATAAAATGGGACTTGGCCTGTATAATATGTCCTATTTTGGTTATGCCTGGAACGTCGTCGATTATTTCCGGAGCGGTTCCAGTCTTAAGTCTGAAAGGTTAGAAATTTCCTCAGACATTATTAAACACCCTCTTTTCCCTAATGGGAATAGGGAAAACATTGACTTATCAAAAGCTTTAGGCTATTTTGAAAAAGCCATTACCTTGAGTACGGACAAAGAACTAAGTGCCAGGGCAGCCTTTATGGCTGCACGTTGTGAACAAAAAATGTCACATGTTACCAAAACAGCTAACAAAAGAAAGTATTTTGCCCTGTTGAAAACAAAATACAAGGATACCCAATATTATGATAAAGTCATTGAAAGTTGCAAGTATTTCAAATATTATGTCAACTAACTGACGTTTTTGGGCAAAGTGCTCCCAATAACACGTTTTCAAGTCTGGCAAACACCAAATATGAAATTTCACCAAAATTGACGAAGAACCTATTTTTGTTCCTATTATTCTGTTGACATTTTACTATATTCAATGATTATCCATTGAGTATCTAAAATATAGGATTCCATTTTCAGAACATTTTTTATGTCCTTATCCAATTTTCTGTAAGTTAAATCTTATTTACCTCCTCAATAGCCTATAATTCAGCAAAAAAATGAAATAGGCGAGGTTTCTACTCCATAATCATTTGTACCTGTTTTGGAAAATACATTAGCTATTGAAAATAATAACTTTATGAAAAAAATAACGCTCAGTTATAAACATATCTGAATATTATTATTTAGCAACGCATTAAACTTCGAGAATGTATTCGCGCCATTTAATTCAACTTATCTTTAATCATTAGTTGTAACAAAGTAGTGGCAGCATGGGCAATTTTAGTTCCTGGTCCAAATATGGCACTAACCCCGGCTTGGTATAAAAAATCATAATCTGCTGGAGGAATTACGCCCCCTACGATAACTTTTATATCAGACCGACCGAATGAAGCAAGAGCTTCTATCGTATCAGGAACCAGTGTTTTATGCCCAGCGGCTAGAGATGAAATACCTAAAATATGAACATCGTTTTCAACGGCTTGCCGGGCGGCCTCCTCGGGAGTTTGAAACAAGGGACCTAAATCGACATCGAAGCCAACGTCAGCAAAACTAGTGGCAATAATTTTTGCTCCCCTATCGTGACCATCCTGTCCCAGTTTAGCAATCAGAATTCTTGGTCGACGACCATCTAACGCTTCCCATTGGTCAGAAAGCTCCATAGCATGAATAAAATCGGCATCCATAGCGAGTTCTTTTCCATAAACACCAGAAATAGTATGATTTACTGGTTTATACCTGCCAAAAACCTTTTCCAGGGCATAAGATATTTCACCTAAGGTACCTCTAAGTCTAGCTACTTTAACGGCACCCTCCAATAAATTTCCATTTCCTGAAATGGCTATTTGTTCAAGTTCCTCTAACGCTATTTCAAGCGCTTGATTATTTCTATTAGCTTTAACTTTATGAAGTCTTTCTATTTGAATATCACGAACCTTTTGAGTATCGACATCTAACAAATTGATTAACGGAACATCTTCAGAAGGAAAAATATTTACCCCTACGATTTTATCCTTACCGGTATCAATTCTACCTTGTTTTTTGGCTGCCGCCTCTTCAATTCTCATTTTGGGTAAACCCTGGGCAATAGCTTTTGTCATCCCACCAAGCGCTTCAACTTCCTCAATTAAAGTTAATGCTTTAACCACCAGATCATGAGTGAGTGATTCTACGTAATATGAACCAGCGAAAGGATCAACGGCTTGAGTGATTCCTGCTTCCTTTTGGAGATAAATCTGAGTATCTCTGGCTATTTTAGCGGAAAACTCAGAAGGTAATGCCATTGCCTCATCTAAGGAATTGGTATGTAAAGACTGTGTTCCACCAAAAACAGCAGACAAAGCCTCTATGGTAGTTCTACAAACATTATTGAAGGGATCTTGTGCCGTTAGACTCCAACCCGACGTTTGGCAATGGGTTCTTAAAGATAAAGACTTAGCATTCTTCGGATTAAATTCACGCATCAACTTGGCCCAAAGTAATCTCCCCGCTCTTAGTTTAGCGATTTCATTAAAATGCTGCATACCAATAGCCCAAAAGAAAGAAAGCCGGGGTGCAAACTCATCGATTTCAAGACCGGCTTTTAGTCCTGCGCGGACATATTCCAAACCATCAGCTAGTGTGTAGGCAAGTTCCAATTCAGCGGGTGCCCCAGCTTCGTGTAAATGATAACCACTAATACTAATAGAGTTATAGCGAGGCATTTTCTTCGTTGTGTAGGCAAAAATATCTGAAATGATTCTAATAGAAGGCTCTGGCGGATAAATAAACGTATTTCGCACCATAAACTCCTTTAGTATATCATTTTGAATGGTTCCTTGAAGTTT
>JBILDL010000415.1:0-2928 GCA_044352635.1 Saprospiraceae bacterium
TAAATCCTCCGTTTCCACCTTTATAAGCTATGAAAACACCACCCATATACTCCTCTTTTTCAAGAATAGCATCCCCCACAAAGGTGAGTGAATCGCAAAGTAAACTGGTTACGGCCCCGGGTTTAACAACAAAAAAGGGTTGTTGAATACCCATGGATTGAATCCCTGCTATGGTATTACTTACGCCATAATCAACCTGACCCATAGAAAATTCTACTGAACCAAAATTATTCTTTATACCTATTCCGCCCCCATTGAATGATTGCTGAGCGTCCATAAAAAAGGGCAAAAGAAGGTAGGGAATTACTGAAAAGTAATTCAAAAATTTTCGATATTTAACCATTTAACTTAATTTTTGAAGGTTAAATAATTAAAGGATTATAAAATTTAAATTTTTTCCTTTGTGGATGAATTTTAAGATTAGGATGTTTTAAGAAATTCATTTTTAAAGTTTTTAACTGGGAATAATAAAATATGAGTAAAAATAATATATAAAAAGTGTCAATGACGTATAAGAAGGCTACATAAGAATGTAGTTCACGTAAAAAGGCTAATATCAAATGGATATAACCATTTTTTAATGGTATTCATTTGACATTTTGGGACATAACTTACACTTAAAAAATTCCTTTTTTCGCGAGAAGTAAAAAAAATAGGATTTTTTCGTTTGTTTGAAACGGGTTGGTATATATGGTGGCTAATCGAAAGATTGTCAAAATCTATCCGAGCTGAAAGTTCAAAGAAGGAGGAAGACTTCTATAAGTCCTTTGGAGCATTTTCGTCAGAAAAGTCAGCGGAAGAGATTATAAATGAAATGAAGGCATAATTTGGGGCAGTAGTGGTTTCTTATTTACAAAAAAGGTTATAGAATCACAATAGATTTGCTGATAGTCATTTGGTTATGACGACATATTAGCTGGAAAATCCCTTTTTCAGCCAAGATCAAGGTAATGATCTTTTCATTGGTGTTGGTGGACAAAATAGTTTGACCCAACTGATTGATAATCCTGATTTCTCCGAGTGGTTCATCGGCTTTAAGGGTAAATGAACCTGTACTTGGATTTGGATAAATGGAAAGATATTCCTTTGCTTTAGATATTGTTGACATTGAGGTGACAGTGGTAGCTGATCGAACAGCTAATAATCTCAATTTATTGGTCTTCACTACCTGGGAAGTAATACCATATTGGGTATCGAGATACCAGGCCTTTGTGCTTTGGTTAGAAAGGCTGGTAGATGACCAACATTGGGTCGTTGAAATACCACTAAAATACGTTTTGTTAATGGAAGGATTGTAAATAGTCGCTTCACTAATAGACTGTAATTCCTTGATATTCGGCATTCTCCAAAGATTTGAGCCACCGAGAGACAGCGCCTCAGCGGTAATAAGCGCCTGTTCCCAGGTCATGGAATCGGTGGGCACCTGCTGCCAGATAAGTCCCGTCAATTGATCGGTGGTAGTTCCATTTTTATTGTCTAGAAATCGGTTGGCTATCGTAGTCGGAGCGGAAACATCACGAACGACACGGACGTGGAATTTTTTGGTCCCTCCGGCACTGACCGTTTCATTGATGGGATGATTGCCTACTCCTCCACCTGCATTGGCACACCAGGCTTTGGTGGCATCATTTACCTGTTTTTGACCACTCCACCAATACTGAGCTGTTGGTGAGGTAAAATAAGTGGTATTTAAAGCCGGATTATTCTTGTCAAGATGTAAAATACTGTGTAACTCAAGCACCGTAGGCATTCTCCAGTCAGAGAATCCGCCAAGAACTAAATCATTGGCATAAGTGGTAGCTTTGTCGAAAGTCATTTCGCCACCATCTACTTGTTGCCACATCAACCCTGTAATGGTATCGGTGACGGTTCCATTGCCATTATTCAGGTAAAAAGGCGGATTAATATTATAATCCGCATCTTCACCTGGTGTATTAGTATAACTGCTAGTTTGTCCTGTGTCGGGTAATCTTTTCATCGATTTCAATACAGATTGTGCCAGGGTGTAGTGAAAGGCTCCCAATAGAAGGACAGTCACAAAGAAAATTTTATTTTTAGTCATTAGTTTATCTTTCTTGCTGTTGTGTGAGAAAAGTATTGTTCGGTCGTCAACAATGGTATATTTTTTCCTTTTTTCAACGGGCAATTTTTTTAATTCTGGAAAATATTTTAGTGGAACAATAATGATACGACCATCTTCAAGTTTCAATGATATTTTTCCAGCTATATCAAAATTTATTTTTTCGATACAAATCTTGTTGTTTTTAAGGAACGTTGTCATTTTATTCAATGACTAATTTTTTGACTAATACCTGACGGTCTGTTTTTAAATGCACAAAATAAAGGCCAGTAGAAAAATGCCCGGTGCTTATGTTTTCCTGAAAACTGCTTGCATTATAAACCATTTGTCCGCTAACATTGAAAATGGCTACATTTTTAATGTCTGAAGATTTTAATGTCTTCTGGAGGTTAATGCGTATTGATTCTGAAGCAGGATTTGGATACACCATAAATTCGGTACTTTCTATTTCATTGGTTGCCGTTGACAGCTTACAAGGTGCCGTTGAATTATAATTTGAGACGGTTGTTCCCGTTGGATTTACAAAATTAAAGGTGTAAACGCCGTTCGTATTCCACGAATAATTGACTTTGTATGTAGCAGTTCCAATGGTATAGGTTAAGTTATAGCCAGTATTGGTTGCATTGGTCTCAAAACCTGTAATAATGGCATTTTTCAGAGGGTCTGTTGCTGGTCGGGGTGATTTTGCCGTTGCCTGTGGAACGATTTGATAAGTTGCATCTTCTGTCACTTTTCCTACCATGTTTCCTACCATATAAGGTGCATTGGCAGTGCCATGATAATGATAAACCCCATTATAATAATGGCCATGATTAGCGTCAAGAGTGGTCATGGCCTTACCATCGGGT
>JBILDL010000416.1:0-2925 GCA_044352635.1 Saprospiraceae bacterium
TTCCTCCAAGAAGAGCTTTTATTGAAAGTAATGCTAAATACGCACGTGTTGATGCTTAATATTACTCTTTTCCTGTTCGTTTTGTTGTAACTCTTGTACAGCAAAAAACAGGAATTTAGGTAATATAGTATTGTGTGTGCTTTTTATTTTGTCGTCGTCATATAAATGCTCGAGCATCTCAAAATATTTATCTTCTCCATGGTGAGAAATGACTATTTTCTTTTTTTCATCCTGTTTCAGATAATGTGCCATTCCCACAGGATCTGCTTCAGGATGAAATTGAGTTCCTATCATTTCTTTTGAAAAGCGAATGCCCATAATAGCTCGTTCTAATGGAATGGTAGGTCGGAATTTTTCAAGACATATTACACTGGCTCCAAACTCCTGTAACTTACTTCGATTAGGTTGAACAACTTGATAGTCGCGCGAATCGACCACATAAAAAGGTTCATCGAGACCTTCAAATAAAGGTTCTTCCAGTCCCATGCCAATTCTGTGAACAGGCATAACTCCAAATGAGGTTGATTTTCTTTTGTTTACCTCCGCTAGTCCCCAGTGCTGGACCATAACCTGAAAAGAATGGCAAATAAAAAATATATATTTCTTCCTTAACGCTGTCTTATTGTGCTCCAGACAATTATCCACTAATTTTACATATTTATCTTCCCAGTATTCACCTGTTAACTTTGGATCACCAGGTCCACCTGACGAAATAAAAATATCATATTCGTTTGGGTTCGGAAATTCACCCTTCGCCCTGACATCAAAATAATCTACCTTTTTAACCCAGGAATTACTGGCTGTTAATTCTTCCAACAACTGCTTAATACATCGCATCCCTTCATTTGGGAATTGATTATATAAATCCAAAACAGCAATATGTATAGGATTTTTCATTTCATTTTCATTTAATTCGGGAGAATCCCTTACTGAATAAAATCAACCCAAGCCAGGTACTCGTTCTCCAATGACTGCATGGGAAACAAAGGTTCCCCAGGTAAGGTTCATGGTATTTTGCTTGAAAGCCTCCGCCCTGCGGATAGCCAGATTTGCAGCAGCCTCAACCACCCATTCAAAATTTTCCTGTCCAACAGAGTTAATATCAGCGTCCGGTGCTGGATTACAAAAATCGATAGCATAAGGAATTCCATCCCGCACTGCAAATTCTACCGTATTGAAATCATACCCCAGGGCAGTATTTAACCTGAGAACATAATCTTCTATGGTGCTTAATAATTTCTTCGCTTCCTCTCCCTTTGCCTGTATAGCCGCGTTGTAACGAGACTCATGTGGATTCAGCGGGTTATATGGCATAATCCTTACCTCACTTCCTCCAATAGCATAACACCGAAAATAATCGTCAAACTTTATCTCTTCTTGTAACATCATAACCAGTTGACCTGTCTGATTATGCTTTTGCCACATATCCTCCAGACTATCCACCTGATATACATTTTTCCACCCACCACCGTCATGTGGTTTCATATATGCTGGGAAACCAACCTCGTCAGACATTCCTTGCCAATCCAAAGGCATTTTTAAATTCCTAAACGATTGTGAGGTAGTACCATCTGGATTATCTTTTGAGGGCAGCAACGCGGTTTCTGGTACGGGAACACCCAATGATTTAGCTAAACAATTATTGAAAAATTTTTCATCCGCACTCCACCAAAAAGGATTATTTATGACGGCAGTACCTTGTAATGCCGCATTTTTTAAATAGGCTCTATAAAAAGGAACATCTTGAGAAATGCGGTCAATGATTACAGAATATTCCGTCTCCCTTCCTTGTAGTAATTTATCAATAGTAACAGATTCTGCTATATTTTTACCTAGTTTTTCATTCACCCGTGCTACAAAAGCCTCAGGAAATGAATTTTCCATGCCGTATAAAATACCGATTTTTTTCATAGCGTAACTTTATTTTCTCATTGAAAACACCCTATATCTTGAATTCACATTCAAAAAATAAAATATTCCCTCCGTTAAAAAATGAAATCCAATGATATTTAGAAAGGTAAATCTTCTGCTTCTGCTGACGATAATCCCGAAGAGGTTGAAGTAGGGAAAGACGAAGGAGTATTATCAAAACTACCTGAGGCATTACCACTTGGTGCCGCCGAAGGAGATGAGCTATTACTTGATTTTTCAATACGCCAGGCATTCAGATTGGTAAAATATTTGTCCTGCCATTGTCTGCCTCTCAAATCAAAAGAAACCTTTATGATTTCTCCTTCCTGAAATTGATTTAATAGATCACATTTATCTTGAACAGATTGAAATTTTACGAACTGAGGATAAGTTTCCATTGTTTCTATTACAAATTCTCTTGTTCTGAAACTACCCGTTCCTTTAACTTCCATGTCATAAGCTTTGACAAGTTTTCCTTCAATTTCGAATCCGGCCATGATATTTTTTTTACAAATTTAGCTCAAATTTACTTATTTACACTAAAATATAATTTAGATACTGCAATTTAAAAAAAAACCAGTGATTTAAATTAGCAAAAGCACTAAGTTTTTATACCTAACAAGAAGAAGTACCCATTGAACTATTTTCGATGCCTTTTAAATGAATAGAATAACCTACATTCCATTTTTTAAGCCTAAAATTTGCTTGCCCGATTAGAAAGGTTTACTTTACAATTATTTAAACATTTTTCTTGGCATCGCACATTATGAAACACAAAATTTCCATTTTCAACTCAGGGATCCTGTTGACGTTCTTCTATCTCTTTCTTTTTTTTGTTTATCATTTGCAGACGCCCATTTTGGATTTAATAACCGCTGTTCCCTTTTTCATTGTTGCTTATTTCTTAATCTTCAATATAGGTAAACCTGATGTACTTCAATGGATTGAAGAAAGCAAAGGTCTTAAAAATCACAATAAACTAATCCTTCCGCTTCTTCTCCTTGTATTGCTCTT
>JBILDL010000417.1:0-2913 GCA_044352635.1 Saprospiraceae bacterium
TAAAAACACCCCCTTTCAGTTTAATTGATTTAAATCCAAACTCATTACACATCGCTTTTGCCTGTACAACCATTTCCTCAGGTGTCAATGCAGTTGCCTGCCGGGCAGCTGCCCAACCGGAGGCATTCGGGTCGAGGCCAAATTCAAAGAGGCCACCTGCTCCTTCATATTTATAGAACAAATAAGCTGAAAAGGGAACCATTTCCCTACGTTTACCACCTAATAAATCCACAATGGGACGATTAACTATTTTACCGATAATGTCCATGCAGGCTACCTCGATGGAACTAAATACATGCACCACCGTACGTTGATCCCAGGGAGTGAATCCTCTGTCTGCAGGTTTTTCCATGCCAAATTCCGCTTGTAAAAGATCTTTGATATGATTAAGCTGAAAAGGATCTTGTCCAATGATCAAACGTTTACTGCGTTCCAGGGCCTTGTCAATGTCTATATTACCCGGAATTTCACTAATACCGACAATATTATCATCGGTCACTAGCTCCACAACAGTCCTTAAGGCGTAAGGAGCATGTAGTCCTGCTGCATTAAGTAAAGGTGGATCCACTACAGCAATGGGTGTGATGTTAAATTCCTTAATTCTGGGCCCCTTCTGGTTTGGTATAATTATCATTAACGTTAAAATAAGTTGATTCTAAAAGGTATGTAAAAACGCTTCATCGTCAATTGAGGACTCCATTTATTTTTTGTCCCACCAAACGCGTGTATCCATAACATTTGGACCCTGTTTAGCTATTGCGGCTTCAACATTCTTTTTATTCACATTTAATTCTGCGTCCGTATAGGTTAACCTGCGAATGAAGGACTCCGTTTTAAGATCTTTTCCTGGGAAATTATTAGGTGATAAAACAGGAAAATCACTACGGCGGAAATTTGCCCATGCTTCAGGCCCATTTAGAAAAGAGGCAATCCAATATTGGGTATTAATCTGTTCCAGTTCCTTTCCAGCCGTCAAAGTATTTGCTGAGATAAAAGTAGTTATGGACGCAGCAGGTATCGTTGAACTTGTCCCATAAGCTGCATATTGTTCCATATTGGCTCTAATTCCATTTGTATATAGTGCTTTAGCGTCTCCAGTTGTCCAGCCTCTAATTACTGCTTCAGCCAGTAATAATTGCGTTTGAGCATGAGTTATTATAAAACTTGGCGCATTAAGGCCAGCCATACGGGTACGGTCAAGTTGGCTATAATCCCATAAACTTTGTAAACCACTTGCTCTTGCAACGGGAGTTATTGTCGTATTATCAAACCCTTGAGGAGCGCCTATTTGAACAGAAGTATCTCGGTTTGCTCTGGTCTCAACTTGTTGAGCACCACTGGTTGCACCCACATAACGCACTGCTATTGCCGCAAGGCGTGGGTCTTTGTTGGCTCTAAGATGTTTTACAAAATCATCTGACAAATAGAAGAAAGCCGATTGTCCCCCATTTAGCTGAGCCCCTACAGGATTTGCATAATTGGCATTATGAATCAGTATGGCATTGTCACTATTAGAAGTCATTAATCCACCTGAAACCGCTTTTTTTACAAATTCGGAAGCTCTGGCAGGGTTCACTTTTGACAATCTCATTGCAGCACGCAATAAAAGTGAATTACCTAATCTCCTCCATTTTACAATATCCCCAGCATATAAGACGTCATTGGTAACTCTTGGTTTTGTTGCATCTAAGGCTATTGAAGCCTTTTCCAGTTCATTTAACAAATCTGTATAAATAGCTTCCTGTGTATCATAAACGGGTGATGAAATACCCTTTAAAAAATTTTGACCTGCCTCTGTATAAGGCACATCTCCGTAGGAATCGGTCAAAACCATGAAAGCATGTGCTTTCCATATACGGATCATATTATACAAATTGGAACGAGCAGGAACATCCTGAGCCTGGGCAATACCGTCAACTAATCCTTTGATAACAGATTGATAATAACGATCCCAGTTTGATGAAGACAGACTCCTGTTGTCTTGATTAAAATTTGCACCTGCTCCCGAACCTGTAAAAGGAGTTATCATCTGTTTAACTATGGTTGTTTCATAATTCAGATTATTATAAACGGGGGCACTGTTAACAATGGCAAAATTAAGTTGTAATGCAGGATCAATCTTGGTTAAAGCCGTTGGATTGATATTCATTTCATCGAAACCTTTGTCACACGAAGTGGCAAAAAGATAACATGCAAGAATGAGAAAATAAGGTGTTATATTTTTCATTTTCATTGTTTTTCGTCTGTTTGTTTTTAAAAATAAGAGGAGACCAGGGTTAAAATTTAACATTCAAATTTACCCCGATGTTACGGGTTACAGGTAAACCAGTGGCTTCTAAGCCAACAAGGTTATCGGAAGGAAAACCAAATTGTTCTGGATGAATATTATCGACCCATTTTTTCAACACAGCTATGTTGTTAGCCACAATACTTAATTTTGCGCCTTTAATAAATTTAACATTTTTAACTAATTTGCTAAAATTATATCCAAATGTAATTTGGCGTAATTGCCAAAGTCCGGCATTAGCCACAAATTCTTCTGCTATATTTGATGCTCGAACCGTTTCATAAAACGCTTGAACCCCTGACTTTACAGTGTTAACTTCACCTTTGCTATTTACACCATCGCCAATAACAAAATTTTCAGCCCTTCCAACCAACGTACCTTTATGTAAACCGTGCCTCCAGGCATTAAAATTAGTCCCAGAAATCATTTTATGACCCAATTTAAAATCAATTAAAACGGAAAGGTCAAAATTTTTGTAATTGAAAATATTGGTAAAACCTCCTACATAAATAGGTACAGCACTTCCAAAAGCTACCTGAGTGGCAGTTCTTAAAGGTCGACCATTTCCAGCGTCAAAAATCTGTTTACCTGAGGCATCCCGGAGATAACCAAAACCGTATAGCTGC
>JBILDL010000418.1:0-2905 GCA_044352635.1 Saprospiraceae bacterium
ATGATTTCCAATCCGGTTCAGGGTATCTGTCATCCACGCGTGGATTGACATCTACCTCCTTGCAGGAAGCAAAAAATGAGTCCAAGCCTGTTAGTTATATGTTACAGGTGTATTCGCACATAATTTAAATGGATGACGCGTTGGAAATGGGTGAATGGAGTAAAAAATGATGAATGGTTAAAAAAAGGGCGAATGCCATTCGCTCCTACCTACCATTTACCTCCAAACCGAAGTTGTTCTCGGAAATCCTAAAAATCCAGTAAATCCTGATTCAGAACCGAATGACAGGGTTAAATTTCACCTATTACTAACCGTTTATTCGGTCGATCGGTTTACAATTAACTTTAAAGACTTGAAAGCAGACGAACGGCCCTCTTTTCAAAATATCGTTTTACCGAAGTAAGAACTAGGTTGGCGCTTGCTTGCTGTTATTTGCCTTTATCCAATGGAAATGTTAAGCTGTTTTCCTAAACCGATTTCAATTAACTTATAATAAGTAGATATTTGGATATCACTAGATCCACGTTCTATTCTAGAAATATAACTTTTTTTCGTGCCCGTTTTCTCTGCAAGTTCTTCTTGCGTCAAGTTCGCTTCAACGCGCGCTTCTTTCAACATTACGCCTAATCTAAAAGCAAGCGAACTCGCATCAAACTGATCTCTTTCAATATTCCCTTTCTTTCCGTACTTCTCATCAAGAAGTTGATCGAATGTTTTAACGTTTTCCATCTTCTTTCTGTTTTAAATATTCAATTTTTAAACGCTCTGCAAGTTTAATTTCATTTTTTTAACTAAGTAGTTTACTTAATCCAAATTTCTAAGATGTTTTTATTCATCATGCATAAGCACTGAAGGAAGCAAGGCTACAAAATCCGGCACCGACGAATAGGAAATACATTGGAGTCATAACGAAAAACCATCCATAAAATTACTCCTAGACTCTACCCTCCCTCCGCCAATATATCTGTAACGGAACAACTCAATCATTTCAATAAAAATTTGAGGGCTGTCCACCATCTGGCATGATTGTCAGGAAAGCTGTCTAAAAAACCTGGATGCATTAAAAAGAATGTTTAAATCTACACTTCCTTTAGGAAGGGTCAAATTCTGCACCAACTTTTTAAATGACGCATAACTTCTCTTTCCACTTGTTCAAAATCCGGTAAATTTTGTATTTGGTCTGCCATAGACGCTTTCCAGCGCCCTTTGTATTGCGGTAATCTTTGAGCAAGTTTAAACTGAAAATCAGTCGGGCTGATTTCTTTACTCTCACATTTTGCTATAAATTCATTCATGTAAAATTCCACATTCATTTTATGGATTTCTAATAAGTACCAAATATCATAAAAATCTCTGGCCTGCATACGTTGTATTACAGAACGTAATTTTTCAACCAAAATTTCTTCAAGTGGATAGCTTCGCAAATAACTGGTTCAAATTGTAATTGTTCGCTTCTTGAGATATCAACTTTAACTCGCTTATTGGAACCCACTCCACCCAACGGACCAACAAAACTGATATAAAAATTGATACCACCATCTATATGCTCATTATTTTCAGTTACAGCAAGAGGAATATTGGTTTCTTCCCGGATATATCCAAACACTTCATAAAACCATTCAAAGATTTTTTCATTGGGAATATCATTTTCGAGCAATGTGAAATCAAGGTCTTCTGAAAAGCGATAATCCCAAAAATAGACTTTTTTTAAAACTGTACCACCTTTAAAAACCATTACCCTTGATATTCTCTCATGTTGTGCCATCCCCTGAAGTATCCATGAAAGCATGTAGTCCTTTTCTATTTGTTGGTCACGCACACCAAATTTTCTCGCATTGATTTGTATTTCGCCCGACTTAATCATGTGTAAATAGATGATAAAATGGTTTCTGTGTCCATGTTTTGTTGAATAGCCCAGCGGCTAATAAATTTTCCTGATTTAGGTAGTTCTGTATCAAGAAGAACGTAAGAATCCCTTTTTAATTTCTTAAGTTTTTCTATGCACTCTGAATCCAATTCTAGTAATTCAAGAATAAATCCCAAGCGTTTCGTGACAGCTTGAGAATCAAATTTTTCTGTGTATTCAAGGAGCTTATCGAAGTTGATTTTATCCTTTGCTATAAATATTGCCTTTGCTACCTCAACAATACCTCCTGCATAGTTAGGCTTAAACAAGCAGTCAACCAATGTCTTTTCCAGATCTGAGCACCAAACCTTATTGAAATTATCTACCCAAACCTTATTTGCGCCAAAAAAGTGCTTAATATTATGGTAAATGAACTGAAACTGAACATCCTTAATGCTAAGACTCGAAGGTTTCACCTGCTTGTCCACAACGATCTGCTCTTTCAAAGAAGGCTGAGAAATAAGATTGTGGATTTGCATAGCTGAATAATACCCAATGTAATGATTGGCCCCCTTGGTTAACGGTTCAGCCAAAAGATGCCAGTCAGGCATATAAGTCTTGGGCTCTTTTTCATAAGGTATAACGTAAAACACCCCCTTTTTCAATCGCATAATTAGTCCCCTTTTCACCATGTCACTCAACAGGCTCCTCAAATTACTTTCCTTTGATATAGGAAGTGCTTTTTCTACATCGGAATAATCAAAGCTTTCCTTCCCCAATTCATTGAAGTATGTGAGAATCTTATTGGATTGACTTGATATCAGCTTAGGTTTCATATCTTAAATGTTATCATCTAACCAAAAATAAAGATACGAATAATAAAAAGAAAAAAATGATGTTTCATAGTCATTTTGTTAGTTTCAAACCAACATTTAAACTATAAAACATAATTTTATAGGAAAGGTTTATGGTTCGAAGCAAAAACCTTACGAAGTTCAATAGCATATTTATAGTATCCGTCTGTCTAAGTACATATTTTTTGATAAAAAAGGTCTTTTT
>JBILDL010000043.1:0-9864 GCA_044352635.1 Saprospiraceae bacterium
AATTAAGGCCTTATTAAATGACCACAACGTAAGCATATCAGGCCTAGGTTATTATCCAAATCCATTAGATGAAGACAAAGAAAAACGAAATTATTTCCAAGAGCATATAAAAAAGATAATTAAAGCTGCTGCTGCGCTTGACATACCAGTAGTGAATACCTTTATAGGGAGAAATCAATATGTAAACTTAGAAGAAAATTTCAAATTATTTACTACTGAATGGGCACCTATCATACACCTTGCCGAAGCAAATGGCATAAAAATTGGGATTGAAAATTGCCCAATGATTTTTACCTACGATGAGTGGCCTGGGGGAAAAAATATGGCTATAAATCCTCAAATCTGGGAGAAAATGTTTGATTACTTTCCCACTCCGTTTTTTGGATTAAATTTCGATCCATCGCATTTTATATGGCAACAAATGGATTATATTCAACCTTTGTATGATTTTAAGGATAGATTGCATCATATCCACTTAAAAGATGTTAAATTATATAAAAATAAACTGGATAAGGTAGGTATTATGTCTCCACCCAATTTTTACAGTTCTCCAAAAATCCCCGGATATGGCGATGTAAACTGGGGTAAATTTTTCTCTGCATTGACTGATATTGGATACCGGGGTCCAGTGTGTATTGAAGTAGAAGACAAAGCGTTCGAAGCAAATGAAAAAGATGTTTTAACAGCGATTAAAACAGCAAGAAATTATTTAAATCAATATTTATCCTCATGAAAAGAAGTAGAAGTGGTTTATTTGGCGGAGTACTGGCCGGAATTGCAAACAGTACAGGAATTTCCGTTGTGCTCTTAAGGGTTTTATTCGTTGTTTTCTTTTTTGGTATCGGTGGTTTGACCCTGGGAATATCAAGTGGGGTCATGGCTTTAATCTATTTCCTGTTCTGGATGTTTATGGATTAAACTTTTTATTATACCTTCGTTCTAAGAAAAATAATAATTTAATGTTAAAATATTCCCTATTAGCCCTTTTGTTTGTTCTTGTTTATTTTTTACCTTCTTGTAAACAAGAAAATTTAGGAGAACCTAAAAACGAGGTAACCTTTAAGGTTATTCAGGACCAAATCCTTACGCCAAGTTGCGCGCTTTCTGGCTGCCACCAATCGGCCACTGACGGAAGTTTCCAGCAACATAAACTCATTTTATCTGAGGGTAACTCCTATCAGAATCTGATAAATAAGATACCTGTAAATATCGCTGCGGCCAATGCAAAGATGATGTTGGTTAAACCCAATGATGCAGATAAAAGCTTTTTGTTTCATAAAATGAACTGCGATTCTTATATTCACAAAAGCAATGAAAATTTTGGCAATCAAATGCCACTAGGTGGTAATATACTTACCAAAGGACAAGTTGAATTGGTAAAAAGATGGATAAATACCGGAGCCTTAAAGGATGATCGAAGCTTAAGTTTATCCGTTTTATCAGACAATGCTCCCTGCCAATCAGATATTGACCCTTTGGCTCCCCCTGTTAATGGGTTTCAGCTAAAAATTGATAAATTTGATATTCCTTCAAATTTTGAACGGGAAATATTTATAAGGAAAGTGACGCCGAATACCTCAGCCGTTTATGTTAATAAAATCGAATTAAAAGGTCGCTCCAATAGTCATCATTTCCTTGTATACGGCTTTAATAATCCCTCCTTTCTACCCGCAGAAAATAAAGTTAGAGATCTAAGAAACCTCGACGGTTCACTAAATTTGACCACTTTCGCGGAGATGCAAAATCATTATTTTATAGGAGGAGGTTCAGATGTAAACGCTACCGTTACCCTTCCAGAAGGAGCTGCCATTAAGATAGCACCTAATACTCCGGTAGATTTAAACGCCCATTATTTCAATAAAACCAAGTTAACGCTACAGGGTGAAAACTATGTGAATTTCCATACAGTACCTGCTTCATCCGTTAAAAATGAAGTTAAAATGCTGGATTTAAATAATACAACTTTAAATCTACCACCCAATCAACGGAAGACCATCACCAAAAACTTTACCTTTCAGGAAAAAACGCATATTTTACTTTTGACCTCACACAACCATAAATTAGGTGAAAAGTTTGTCATAAAAATATTCGGCGGACCCCGCAATGGTGAGGTAGTTTATGAAAATACCGATTGGGAACATCCTCTTACTAAGTTATTTTCAAATCCTATCATCCTTAACCCAGGTGAAGGTTTGACTTCAGAGGTAACCTACATGAACACAACCAATAGAACCATAACCTTTGGTTTCACCAGCGAGGACGAAATGAATATTATATTTGGGTATTACTATTAAAAGACAATTCGACCAAGAAAGCCATCGTATCAACCCCATCAGCATAGGCTGATAAGGTAGGCGTTTGTGCTTTACCAAATGGAATGACATCCATACCAGGAAGATTTGCAGTACCCACAACGCATTGAATTTCGTCTAAAGACTCCATTAAATCTTCCTTTAATTGCGTTAAAGAAAGATAGTATTCATAGTGAAGGGTAGCAATTTTGGAAGAAATAGATTTTTCTTCTGTTACCAGAACACTGCCCGTCATAAAATGAGGGACTTTATTTAGCAACCAAATAGCAGATTGATAATCGAAGTTATTTTTATAGCTATTATGTAAGATGATTTCTTTAAATGAATGCAATTGGTCCAAAAGCAAGGTAAAATCATAGTTTTGGGGAACATAAATTTTAGATACATTTCTACACCCCAATCCAAAATAGGTGAAAATATCCTTTCCGAGGTTCATTAAGTCCTCTGGAGATTCATTTCCGTTCAAAATAGCTACCGCTTGCCTGTTTTTTCGGATAATATGAGGTTTTGATGAAAAATAATGTTCGAAATACCTGGACGAATTATTACTACCTGTGGCAATTACGGCATCATAATCAACGAGCCTATCAATAAAATGAATATAATTTTTAAAATCAGGAGCTAATTCAATTAAAAGCTCTGCTAATAAAGGAAGCAAAAAAGGATCTTTATCGGAACATTTTATTAAAGCAATATTACCGGAAATAAGTACACATAGAAAATCATGAAAGCCGACCAAAGGAATATTTCCAGCAAGAATTAATCCAATCTTCTTTGGTTGATCTGATTCCTTTAAATGAGGATACAAAGCCACCCACTCATTTAATTTTTGCTCATTTAAAAAAAAATCGATAACGCTTTCAATGGCAAGTTTTTGATTTTCAATAGTAAACCAAGGATTATGTTGATAGACTTTGGTTAGAATACTATCATAACGTTCAGGATTATCCTGTAAGATTTTTCCTAAAGAAACAAAAGCTTGTAATCGATATGCTAAGTTCATAAAACGACTGGATTTAATTTTTCGCAAGATAGGGAAGCTGGTTATCTTCACAAAAGGAGTTCCAACCATCGACACCTAATGTATTAAGATTAGCTATATTTTTTTCAGGAATATTTAAGGTGTCACCGTAAAACAGCCTGGCTTGCTGAATACTCTCTGACCTGATAATATGAATTAATGGAAACGGAGATCTATTCGTAACATTTGACAAATCATTGGGTTGACTTCCTGCAAATTGGTAGGCAGGATGAAAGGAAGCTAATTGAAACTCTTCCTCAAATTGATTTTTTTCCAAAAAAGCTTGAAGCAAGGCTACAAAAGAAAGATAATCGTCAAAGTTGCCAAAAGAATGAGGATAAATGATAAATGCCGTTTCCAAAACTTCACTTGGTTCCTCTTGAAGTTCCCTCAAAACAGCATAAAATTGTTTTAAAAGGACGGTAATATCTTCATCTGTGTGAATTAGGTAGGCTATTTTATCAGTGTTGAAAGGTTTAGCAGCGAAGGGACAAAAGTTCAAACCAATGACCACCTTTTTGATCCAATCTTTAACTAACTCCTTTTCATTTTCCATAATTAAAATAGATTAGTCCCTTCTTGACAAATAATATTTTCTCCACCGCTGCAAACATTCTTCAAAATCAGCAGGCAGATCACTTTCAAAACGAACGAATTCTTTGGTTGTGGGATGAATAAAACCTAAAGTTTTAGCATGCAAAGCTTGTCTGGGTAAAACATTAAAGGTATTGTTCACAAAATCTTTATATTTTGAAAAGGGCGTTCCTTTTACTATCCGGGATCCACCATATTTTTCATCATTAAACAGCGGATGACCTATATAATTAAAATGGACCCTAATTTGGTGAGTTCTTCCCGTTTCCAGATTACATTTCACCAAAGACACGTAATAATAATCTTCCAGTGTTTCATAATGAGTCAACGCCCATTTACCCTCATCTCCTTCAGGATACACCTGGTAACTTTTTCTATCTCTGGGATGCCGTCCAATATTCCCCTCTATTTTACCTTTTGCAGGTTCTGGTGCCCCCCATACTAAGGCATAATAAGTTCTTTCAATGGTATGATCGGAAAATTGTTTAGCTAAAAAAGTTAGGGCATAATCATTTTTAGCAATGACCAACAAGCCTGAGGTATTTTTATCAATACGATGTACTAACCCTACTCTATTTTGAAATGATTCAGCATCTTCGGTTAAATGATCCACGCCTAAATAGAAAGCCAGACCGTTTACCAAAGTCCCATCCCAATTTCCAACTCCGGGATGAACGACCAAGCCAGGTTGTTTATTTATAATCAGAATATCCTCATCTTCATAAATTATTTCGAGAGGAATATATTGTGGCTGAATTTTACCTGCATCTTCCTCAGAAAAGTGTCTTGGGAAAACGGCAGAAATTAAATTACCTGGTCTAATTTTATAATTTGACTTAACAGGCAAATCATTAACCAGTACAGATTCCGCTTTAATAGCTTGTTGAATTCTATTTCTCGAAATTTTTCCGAGTCTATCTGAAAGATATTTATCTATTCTTACAGCCTCCTGTTTAGGATCAATCTGTAGGGAGAGGCGTTGGAAAAAATCGTCCTCATTTTCGGTTTCAATCAAAGTAGCAAAGTTATTACGAATAAAAATTCAAAAATAGACAATTCAGCGCAATCAAAACCTATTTTCGAGATAAAAGGGTAAAACCTTATGCCATGTTGGCCAATCATGAGGCATGTCATTACCCCATATAGCTAATTCGTGGTTAATTCCTTTTGCATTAAACACCTCTGATAAGCGCCGGCTTGCCTCAGGCATTTCATAACTACCTGATCCTGAGATAATATGTATGTTTTTTCTATTCCTTAAAAGAGATAAAGTAGGTTCATCATTTAAATTAGGTAAATAGGCCATAGGATTATTAAAATAAACATCCTGGTCATAATAACCTTTTGTATATGATTGAAGATTATAATCGCCAGACATACCAATTACCCCATTTATCAAATCGGGTCTTTTCAAAAACAAATTTACGGCATGGAGTGCACCAAAAGATGCTCCTGAAACAACAATTGGTGTTTCAGGAGATGTTTTACTCTTTATATAGGGAAGAACCTCATTAAAGACATAATCATTAAATTGATTGTGCCGAATAGATTTATCTCTGGGATGCATAGAATGATTCAACCAGCTTTCATTATTGATGCTGTTTATAGAAAAGACCTTAACCTTTCCGGCATTGATAAGAGGAGCAATAGCTTGAATGAGACTAAATCGTTCATATTCAAGAAAATCAGCCGCAGCGGTTGGAAGCATTAACAGAGAAAACCCGTAATGACCATAAACCGCAATATTCATTTGTTTGTGAAGAGAAGGGCTATACCAACTGTCTATAAACTTTTGCATATCCTATAATTAGTCTGGAAAAGCCTCATCCTCTGCGAGCGTTAAAACCTCATCAGATTGGATAATTTTAAAAATACTTTTGTTTCTGGCTAGTTCATATTTATAGAAAAAGCGCATGGTATGAAGTTTATTTTTCAACATAGATGCTGAAAAGGCTGAATCGGACGATTTTAACGCATTTGATGCTGTAATGCCTATTTTCAACCATTGCCAGGCAACCACAATAGTACCAATAGCTTCCATAAACAAAGTGGCATCCGAAACAAATTTCTCTGTTTCCCCTTTCATGGCGATCGGTATAAGGTGAGCGAGGGTAGCTTCGACCATCGGTAATTGATCCTCCAGTTCTTTTGCTGTTGCCATCAAACGCTCATCCATTTTACCCTCTGAGATAGTATTTTGAATTTCTGCCAACATCGTTTTAAGTACCAGGCCATTTTCCATCAGTACTTTTCTACCCAAAAGATCTAAGGATTGAATACCCGTTGTTCCCTCATAAATAGACATAATACGAATGTCTCTATAGTATTGCTGAAGGATGAAGTCAGCGCAGAAACCATAACCGCCTAAAATCTGAAGACCATTATCAACCGCCAATTTCCCCTTTTCTGAAGGATAGGTTTTAGTAATTGGCGTAAGGAACTCTAGTAATAGATTCCAGTGATTATTATTTTCTTTTTCAGAAATCTCACGATCGTGATAAATAGAAGATTGCAAAATAAGGGAGAGAGAACCCTCATAAATAGCCTTTTGCAAAAAGAGCATTCTTCTTACATCTGGATGATTTATAATTAAAGTGGGTCCTGCGGCTTCATCTTTCCGTCCACCACTTAGTAACCTTCTTCCTTGCTGTCTTTCCTGGGCATATTGCAAAGAAGCATAATAGGCAGCAGAAGCAATGGCTGCCCCACCCCTTCCTACAGCAATTCTTGCATCATTCATCATTTGGAACATATACAAGAGGCCCTTATTTTCTTCTCCAACCAAATAACCAGTACATTGATCATTATCGCCAAAGACTAAATGGGCGGTACAATAACCCCGTTGACCCATTTTCTGGAAATCGCCTGCGGTAATAACGTCATTATTTTCTAAAGTCTGTTCAGGTGTAATTTTATATTTTGGCACTATAAACAGTGAAATTCCTTTAGTTCCAGCAGGTGCACCTTCAATTCTTGCCAATAGCAAATGAATAATATTGCCCGCATATTCGTGGTCACCTCCCGAAATAAAAATTTTATGTCCTTTTATGCGATAAGTGCCATCGTCTGTGAGTTTAGCAGAACACTTTATATCCGAAAGGCCGCTACCTGCCTGAGGTTCAGAAAGACACATGGTGCCACTCCATTCTCCTGATAACATGTTGGGCACATATTGTTGATGATATTTTTTATCGGCAAAGGAGGAAATCAGGTGGGCAGCCCCAGCGGTCAAACCTGCATAACCAGGAATATGATTATTTGCTGCTTCCATAATAAAATAAGCCGCATGCATCACAGTGGCAGGTAATTGAAGCCCACCCATGGATTCATCAAAAGAAGCGCCAATAATTCCCAGATTCCCTTGTTTTATTAAAATATCTTTAATTTTTGGATGCACATGGATTTTACCCTCTGAAAATTTAGCAGGTTTTTCATCCATCTCTTTAAAGATTGGATATAAATCCTGATCTGAAAAATCAGCAACGGATTGTAAAAAAAGGAGGATAGATTCTTTATCGAAAGCATTATACCGCTCATTTAAAAGCAGTTCCTCCAATTTATGAACATTGAACATCAGAAACTTAAGCGTTTCCATATTAAAATAAGCCGCCATAGTGTTTTTATTTGTAAAAATAGCGAATTTTCGCTAAAATTCAAATTTTAATTTACCCCATAAAAGGATATCTATAATCTGTAGGAGGATTAAAGTTCTCTTTAATGGTTCTTGGAGAAACCCAACGCCAAAGATTAATAATCGAACCTGCTTTATCGTTCGTTCCAGAGGAACGTGCGCCACCAAATGGTTGTTGTCCTACGACAGCACCTGTAGGTTTATCATTGATATAGAAATTACCCGCTGCATTTCTAAGTAAATTATTTGCCAGGGTCAATGCCTGTTGATCTGAAGCAAAAACGGCTCCCGTCAAAGCATACGGAGATGTTTCATCCACTAATTTCAGTGTTTCCTCATATTCACCATCGGGATATACGTACATAGTAAGTACCGGCCCAAATATTTCTTCCTCCATTAAAAAATGATGAGGATTTTCAACCACGAAAATGGTAGGTTCAATAAAATAACCTATTGATTTATCATAATTTCCGCCTGCGATTAAACTGACGGTTTCGTCATTTTTACCTTTATCTATATATCCGGCAATTTTATCAAAGGCCTTTTCGTCAATCACCGCATTGATAAAGTGACTATAATCGAGCGGAGAACCCATTTTAAAGGATTGCACCATTGGAATAAGAATGTTTTTCAGTTCATTCCAAATGGATTGGGGTATATAAGCTCTGGAAGCGGCTGAACATTTTTGACCTTGAAACTCAAAAGCACCTCTTGCGAGGGCGACGGCCAATGCCTGAACGGAAGCACTTGAATGTGCTATCACAAAATCCTTTCCTCCTGTTTCGCCAACAATTCTTGGGTAGGATTTATATTTTGGCAGATTTCCTGCTATTTTTTGCCATAAATTATTAAAAACAGAGGTACTGCCCGTAAAATGTAATCCGGCAAAATCTCTGTGTTCAAAAATAACTTCACCGGCAACAGGACCAGAAACCACCACCATATTAATAACGCCGTCGGGAAGGCCTGCCATTTTCAGTACCTCCATAATCACTCCGGCAGAATACACCTGATTTTCTGCTGGTTTCCAAACCACCACATTTCCCATAAGGGCAGGGGCAGCGGGTAAATTACCTGCAATGGAGGTAAAATTAAACGGAGTTAGAGCAAAGATAAATCCTTCTAAAGCTCTGAATTCCAATTTATTCCAGACTAACGGAGCAGAAATGGGTTGTTCCGCATAAATCTGAGTCATAAATTTCACATTAAATCGGAAAAAATCAGCCAATTCAGCCACGGCATCTATTTCCGCCTGATAAATATTTTTTGATTGACAGAGCATGGTCGCCGCATTCATTTTTGCTCTAAAAGGCCCGCTCAACAAATCTGCCGCTTTTAAAAAAATAGCCGCTCTTTGTTCCCAAGGCGTAGATTCCCACGAATGTTTTGCCTCCAGCGCTGAGTTTATTGCCTTTTCAACATGACTTTTATTTCCTTTATAGTAATAACCTATAGTAAGTTGATGGTCATGAGGAGGGCAAATAGCTATTTTATCTCCATCAAAAACCTCCTCACCACCGATAAACTGAGGAATCTCTAATTTTTTTGAAAGTAACTCGGTAAGCGCCGAATCTAACGCTTTCCTTTCAGATGAACCAGCAGCATAATTTAGAACCGGTTCATTTTTTATTTCTGGAAGGGTAAAAAGGGCATTGGCCATAATATTTGGTTTTAAAGTATAAGGTTTTATCTTAAAAAAGGTTGAATAACTATTTTTTCAGGTAAAAAAGAAATAGCATCTCCCCCACCCTTTATAATTTCGCGGACAATGGTTGAGCTGATATGACTGAATGCGGGTTGACTAATCAAAAAAATAGTTTCAAGACCATTTCCAACGATATGATTAAGTTGAGAAATGGTTTTTTCATAATCGAAATCGGAGGCATTCCTTAAACCTCTGATTAGGTATTTAGCTCCAATTCTAGAACAGTAGTGGGCCGTAAGATTTTCAAAACTCCCAATTTCGATTTTAGGTTCGTCCCGAAAAACCTGATCCAACCATTTCAATCGGTCGGGAAGAGGAAATAAAGTTTTCTTTTGATCATTAACTCCCACCGCAACGATAATTTTATCGAAAAATGGCAAAGCCCTCATGACAATATCAACATGCCCAACAGTGATAGGATCAAATGACCCTGGAAATACAGCAATTTTTTCCATGACAGATTTATGAATACCAAAGATAATTCAAGGTATCTAATTTTCAAGTATTTGGAAGGAATCGAAAAATTTATCTGTATCCATATTTGAAGCCAATGATTTAAAGGTGATGGTTTGGATAGCAAAATACCTGTTTTTCATTAAAT
>JBILDL010000420.1:0-2903 GCA_044352635.1 Saprospiraceae bacterium
TATAGACCTAAATGAATGCCTAAGGCAATACCACCAATATAATATAAAGCCAGAAGCCCCTCCACAATGGTCGAGGGAGCTAATTTTCTAATGATATACTTATTTTTCATAAAAGAATCACCCGCATTGGTAATATTAAATTTTGGTGTTCTTACAAAGGCTGATTTCTTTCCAAGATAACCTTCAATGACTGCGATACTATTATGGAAGGAAAGTCCCATTGAAAGCGATAAGAATACGGGAAAAAGTAGAAAAAACTCAACGGTAGCGTCAGCTATTGACTTTTGCCTCGCCGGAGATTGGATATTAGCTACAAAATAAACGGAGGTGACGGACATCATGCCGAGGAAAAAATAGGTAAAAACATCTTTATTAAATCCTCTAGCTATAAATTCCTCCATATAATAAAGTAAAGGAACACTGGAAATACCGGTAGCAAAAACAAAGAGAAACACACTACTGGCAAAAAGATGCTGGGTGGCGTGTATTTTTTGTCTTGTAGTCAAATCTTTTGATTTCCAAAGGGTAGGCAGCATTTTTCTTGCTGTTTCAGCCCCTCCTTTCATCCAGCGGAATTGTTGCGATTTTAGCGCATTCATCTCGGCTGGCAGTTCGGCAGGAGAACCAATTTCTTCTAGGAACTTAATTTTCCATCCTTTCATTTGCGCTCTGATGCTCAAATCTAAATCTTCCGTTAAAGTGTCAGCCTCCCAACCGCCAGCGTCCTCAATCGTTGATTTTCTCCAAACACCTGCGGTACCATTAAACTGAAGAAAATAATCACCTTGCATCCTTCCCACTTGCTCTACGGTAAAGTGAACATTCAATTGAAGCGCCTGAAGTTTAGTTATCAAGGAGTAATTCTGATTTATATGTTCCCAACGCGTTTGAACAACACCAACTTTAGGATCTTGAAAGAAAGGCACTGTTTTTTTAAGAAAATCTGGTTTGGGCATAAAATCAGCATCGAAAATAGCCAGAAACTCACCTTTGGCAAAAACCGTCCCATCTTTTAACGCACCCGCCTTGTAACCCTGACGAACAGTCCTTAAAATCTGTTCAATCTGAAATCCTTTTGCTTTGTATTCCTCCACTTTTCTTTTTACAATGTCCAGTGTTTCGTCGGTAGAATCATCTAAAATATGAATTTCAAACCGATCTTTGGGATAATCAAATTCAGCAATAGTGTCAATCAATCTTTCTACTACATATTGTTCATTATATAAGGGTAATTGCACGGTTACCATTGGCCAGACATAGTCAGCGGGAAGGTCATCCACTTCATTTTTCAAGTTACCACCTAAAGCAGGAGATAATGATTTTAGACCTCTCTTGTAATATACAAGAAGATCAAATTGCATGACACAATATAGCGTGATATACAACAGGCAAGTTGCATAAATTCCCATGAAAACGTAGGCCAAAATGGACATAGTAGAAAAAAGTTGTAGATGAAAAAAGAACCTTTCCTAAATTAGAGGTCAGTTGTTGTAAAAAGTCACAATTTAGAGCGCAAATTTACAATAATTTAAAGATTGTCCATATAATTTTATATCCCGCTAAAATACTCCCTTTAATAGTGCCTGAAATTTTTGATTCACCCAGTCTTTTCCTGTAGTTAACGGGGACTTCCACGCAAACCAATTTATTTTTAGCTGCCTTAACCTGCATTTCTACCGTCCATCCAAAATCAATATCTTCCATATTCAAAGCTAATAAAGTATTCCAGCGAATGGCTCTGAATGGACCCAAATCGGTAAAATGAACACCGTAAAATAAACGAATCAACGTCGTCGCCAGCAGATTACCAAACCTTTGGTGTAGTAAAAGTGCATCCTTTTCACTTTCTCCTAAAACCCTTGACCCAATGACAAGTTCCACTTTTTTGTCCTCAAAAGGCTTAAGAATGGCATGAATATCCGAAGGATTATCAGAATGATCAGCATCAAGGAATACAACCAGATCCATTGGATCTGGATAATTTTTATTCTTCAGATAGCCTATAGCGCGCAAACAGGCAGAACCATACCCTCTTCTTGGTTCAAAAACTACAGTAGCTCCATTAGAGGAAGCTATTTCAGCTGTTTTATCTGTGCTTCCATTATCACAAACCACTATGTCTGAAAAAATAGAAGAAGGTAAGCCTTTAAGAACGGCTGCAATACCAAGTTCTTCATTTAAGGCGGGAATAATAAGAACTATATTTTGCTTGCGATAAGTAGTCATAACCTGAATAAATGATAAAGAAATAATGTAAATCTAAAAATATAAGCGATACTAAATTCATCTTCCATTATATTTGCAATCTAAACAGGAAACATGCACATCTATCGCCTACTTTTAGGCTTAACTTTCTATATTTCCCTTCTCTTACTAATTTCTTGTCAAAAGGAGTGGGTATTCACCACTTCACCGACGGATAAAGTTACTTTTTCTTCCGATACTCTTCGATTTGATACCGTTTTCACGCAAATTGGGTCCTCCACCAGAATTTTAAAGATTTATAATCCGTCAAAAGAAGCTATCAATATCAGTTCCCTTTATTTAGCGGCTGGGGCAAATAGTAAGTTTAGAATCAATGTCGATGGTTTTCCAGGGGCTAAGGCTTTAAAAGATATTCCCATTTATCCGAAAGATAGTATTTATTTATTTGCTACGGTGACCATTAATCCAAACTCCCCTCTTTCGGTTAGTCCTTTTATTTTTAATGAAGACCTGATATTGGAAGTTAATGGTAATAAACAGGTGGTTACTTTAGAAGCCTGGGGGCAAAATGCCAATTATTTTCCCTCTCGTTTTAATAAGGGCGTACCTGTTGTTTTAAGCTGTAAAAACGGAGAAATTAGTTGGAACGACCCAAAACCTTATGTTCTGTATGGTGAAATTTTTATTGACAGCTGTAC
>JBILDL010000419.1:0-2903 GCA_044352635.1 Saprospiraceae bacterium
ATAAGAAGATTTCATAAAAATGGAAAAATCAACATCGATGATAGCATCACCAAAGGCAATAATTACTTCATCGGCATCATTAAAAAAGTGTCTTCCAATCCATAAAGCATGTGCAGAGCCAAGTCGTTCTTCCTGATAAACATAAGATACAGAAAGATGAGGATATTTTTCTTCCACAAAAGCCTTTATTTTTTCTCCCAGATAACCCAGAATAATTAGAAACTCAGTTACGCCCTGTTCAATTAGAGGATCAATAATAAAGGAAAGAATAGGTTTTCCAGCCACTGGAATAAGTGGTTTTGGCTGGGTATAGGTTAGCGGTCGTAATCGAGTGCCAGCGCCTGCAACAGGAATTATGGCTTTCATAGCATTCGGTTTAAGCTTTATTTAAGGTTCGAATATAGCACATTTAAACAACCTTTTACTCATATTATCTATTATCTATATTAAGTTTCAATCGTATCAAATGTAGTAAAAATGAATCATAAAGTTACCTGGTTCCTTCTAATAGGTATCCTCTCCGTTTTAATAGGAAGGTATTTTTATTTTAAGCCTACTTTTATAGAAAATGACCTTGTTCCAAATTTTTCTGCAAAAACATTCACCGGTGAATCATTCAATCTCAATGATTTAAAAGGTAATTATGTTTTTATTGACTTCTGGGGTAGTTGGTGTGGTCCCTGTAGAAGGTCGAACCCACAGCTTCGGGCTGTCTATCAAAAGTATAATAATACCAGGTTTAAAGAGGCAAATTCCTTTCAATTGGTTAGTATTGGCATAGAAAAATCGGAAAGTGCCTGGTTACAGGCTATTCAGAATGATCAGCTTGACTGGCCTTTTCATATTTTGGATCTGTCGAAAAGTTTACGATTTTTTGACGCTCCTATTGCCTCGTTGTATAAAATAAAAGAGGTTCCTTCAACTTATCTGATTGGTCCGGATGGAAAGGTTTTGGCAAGAAACTTAGATCTTCTGATGTTAGATTCTTTTCTGGAAAAAAATGCCAAAAAAGAGACAAATTGAAAGGTGAACCTCCTTATTTATGACAATTTGTCGCAAATTAAAGTATGGCAATATAATTGATATCTTTTAAACCTACTAAAAAAAAGAGTATGAGTCAAAATTTTGATATTGAAAACGAGGAAGTTCCTGACAATAGTTCAGTACCACAAGAGGAAAATGATAATGATCAAACTCAAAATGAGGATACCTCAAGCAGTATTGAAAAATTAGAAAATGAAAATCAAGAGCTTAAAGATAAGTATTTAAGGCTTTTTGCTGAGTTTGATAATTATAAAAAAAGAACGGTTAAAGAACGTCTCGATTTAATGCGGACCGCAGCGCAGGAAACAATCCTTGCTATTTTACCTGTGTTAGATGATTTCGACAGGGCTAAAAGGTTGGCAGACGAACCGGGGAGTACAGAAGTGTTCAGCGAAGGGGCTAATATCGTGTATCATAAGCTATATGCCGTTTTAAAAAATAAAGGGCTCGAGCCTATGGATACCCACCATCAGCCGTTTGATCCTGAGTTCCATGAGGCGCTTACTGAAATTCCAGCACCTACTGATGAACTGAAAGGTAAAATCCTTGATACTATAGAAAAAGGTTATAAACTAGGCGATAAAATTATCCGGTACGCCAAAGTCGTGGTTGGAAATTAATATCGGGCTTGTTAAAATTAATAAGAAGAACCATCAATTATGGCTAAAAGAGATTATTATGAGGTTTTGGGCGTTTCAAAATCAGCAGATGCTGCGGAACTTAAAAAAGCTTACCGTAAACTAGCTGTTCAGTATCATCCCGATAGGAATCCTGATGATAAGACTGCAGAAGATAAGTTTAAAGAGGCAGCTGAGGCTTATGAAGTGCTCTCCGATCCCGATAAAAAGGCAAAGTATGATAGATATGGTCACGCTGCAGTAGATGGTCAGGGTGGTTTCTCTGGTGGTGGTATGACTATGGATGATATCTTTAGTCAGTTCGGTGATGTTTTTGGTGACTCTGGCTTTGGTTCATTCTTCGGTGGCGGAGGCGGTGGTGCCGCTTCTGGAAGACAGCGTGGGCAAAAAGGTACCAATTTGCGCATTAAAGTGTCCTTAACGCTAGAGGAGATTGCGCACGGCGTACACAAAAAAATAAAAGTTAAAAAGGAAGTTGCCTGTAATACTTGTAATGGTTCCGGAGCAAAAGATTCCAGCTCCGTTAAGGTTTGTAATACTTGTGGTGGAAATGGAGTGGTTCGGCAGGTAAGAAATACTTTCTTAGGTCAAATGCAAACTACGGTAACTTGCCCAACATGTAATGGTTCCGGGAAAATAATTTCTTCCTTCTGTGGTGGCTGTAAAGGTTCAGGAACGTCCCATGGAGAAGAAACCATAGACATAGATATCCCAGCCGGGGTTGAATCGGGCATGCAGCTAAGTATGCGGTCCAGAGGAAATGCAGGGCAAAAAGGTGGTCCGGCCGGCGATCTTATTATAAATATAGAGGAAAAAGAACACGAATTCTTACAAAGGGATGGTCAGAATATCCTTTTTGAACAGTTTTTGAGTTTTGCTGATGCATCTATCGGTACACAAGTCGAAGTACCTACTCTGGACGGAAAAGTTAGAATTAAAATTCCTCCCGGCACACAATCTGGTAAAATATTTCGTTTGCAAGACAAAGGGCTTCCAACGGTTCAGGGTTATGGTAAGGGAGATCAACTGATTCATGTGAATGTCTGGACGCCCAAAAAGCTAACGCAAGAGGAACGTGATCTTCTTGAAAAAATGAGGACAATGCCTAATTTTACGCCTTCTCCTCAGAAATCTGATCGCACGTTATATGAAAAATTACGCGATTATTTTAAATAATGGATGATATGAATATTCGTCATTTTTTTCTTCTTGTTCTAATAT
>JBILDL010000421.1:0-2898 GCA_044352635.1 Saprospiraceae bacterium
TGCATCCTGGAAGTTCGGTTTGGCATTTCTTCGTTTTATTTCAGTGTTTGTTATTGCTTTACTTCTTTTATCTCCTCTTTGGCGACGAAATATCACCAAACTTCAGAAACCTATTTTAGTGATTGCACAGGATGCCTCTACATCTGTAGGTGATTTTCTTAAAAAAAACGACCCTGATTATTTGTCGCAGTTAAATGAAATGGTTGATAATCTTAAAAAGGATTATCAGGTAGAAACCTTCTCTTTTGGTGAAAAAATGGTCAATGAATTACCAGATGAATTTTCAGATAGAGTAACAAATATGAGTGAGTTATTGGAGGAATTGTCCACTCGTTTTGCAGGGAGTAAAATAGGTGGGGTGGTGCTGGCATCTGATGGTATATACAACCAGGGTAGCAATCCTTTATATACGGCCGCAAAGTTGAACGTACCCATATATACGGTAGGTTTGGGGGATACCTCAACAAGAAAAGATCTTATCATTAATCGCATTTTTCATAATCAAATAGTGTATGCAGGCGACGAAATGGAGGTACAAATAGATGTTTTAGCAAAAAATTTGATAGGAAAAGGTAGTAAAATCTCTTTAGTCGAGGTAAATGCGGGAAAAACCAAATTATTAAAATCAGTAGATTTTAAAATAGACAAATCTTCTTTTTTTAACTCTTTTTCCTTGACCGTTCCAGCTTCTTTACCCGGGACAAAATATTTTCGTATTATAGCCTCACCGGTTGAAGGAGAAGTTTCTAAGGTAAATAATTACCGCGATTTTGTTGTAACGGTGTTAGATGGGCGGCAAAAAGTACTCATTTTTGCACAATCTCCTCATCCCGATATGGGCGCACTTCGACAGTCTTTTAGTGCCAATAAGAATATTGAAGTTAAAACAGCTTTTTTAGGTGATCCTGTTCCGAATTTTGCAGAATATGATTTAATTATTTTACACCAACTTCCCGCAGTTGGTCGCAATTTTGCGCCAGTCATAAAACAAATTAAAGATTTAAGGAAATCCCATTGGTGGATTGCGGGGGCACAAACGGACTTTAAAGCTTTAAATGAATTTCAGGATGTAAATAGCCTGAGAATAAATTCAAACCTGGGTGCGGAAAGTGAATCATTGTGGAATAAAAATTTTAATTTATTCAGTGGGGAACCTGAATGGCCTCAAAAAACAGCCAGATATCCTCCTATACAAGTGCCTTTTGGTGATATTGAAGCAAATAATGCAGGCCAGGTATTGTTATATCAGAAGATTAAAAATGTTGGTACTTCTTATCCTTTGTTAACGTTAGGGGAGAATAATGGGGTTAGAAGCGCCCTTTTTATAGGAGATGGCTTGTGGAAATGGAGATTAGCGAACTTTCAGCTGTATGAGAATCATGAGGTTTTTGATGGTTTAATGGGGAAAATAACGCAATATCTAAGTGTAAAACGAGATAACAGGAGGTTTAGAGTAACGACAGGCAAACCAGTGTATGATGAAAATGAGCCGGTTTCCTTTGTTGGGGAACTATATAATGCCTCCTACGAACTCATTAATACCCCCGAAGTTAATCTTGCGTTGAAAAACGCCGAGGGCAAAGAGTATAAATTTTTATTCAATAGAGTGGGTAAAGGCTACCAATTGAACGCTGGGGTACTTCCAACAGGTAGTTACAGTTATGAAGCCACTACAAGCTATAATGGAAAGGAGTGGAAAAGTGAAGGTCAATTTACTGTCCAACCACTACAATTTGAATTCATAAATATAACGGCGGACCATAATATTTTGAAGGCAATAAGCACAGAAAGTGAAGGACAATTCTTTGGTCAAAAAGAATTGAATGAACTATATGCAAGCATTAAAAAGTCTGCTGCTCTAAAACCAGTGTTAGTTACTGAAAAGAGTTCACAAACTTTATTAAGTATGCCGCTTCTGCTTCTGGTATTGCTTGTTGCGCTAAGTCTGGAATGGGCAATAAGGAGATATATTGGTATTTACTAACCCAATATTACCAGCTTACGTCTTCTTCACTATTTAATTTAGGCTTGTTTTCAGCTGAATTTTGGTCTTTCGGGTAGTCTTCGTCGAATTCTAATCCGTTTTCATATTCCTCATGACGGCGTGAAAACTCATCGTAGTCATAGTTAGGCATCAGTTCCGTTTTGATATAGGAAATGACATCTTCTAAATTACTAATAAAGCGATTGAAATCTTCTTTGTACAAAAAGATTTTGTGACGTTCATAACCCTCATCATTAAATCGACGGGTACTTTCAGTAAGTGTAAGGTAAAAGTCTTCACCTTTCGTCTTACGGACATCAAAAAAATAGGTTCTTCTTTTTCCTGCTTTTACTTTTACGGAATATACGCTATCCTGCTTCCGTTGAAATTGATCATTTTCCACAATACATGATTTAAACTTGACGATTATATTTCTAATGTTTACAAATATAACTAATTAAGTAATTAAATTTATTTATTCGTTCATTAGATAGTTTTTAAAGATTTTTCAACCTTTTTCATGGCATTTTCAGGAATTTTCAAAAAAAAATAAAAAATAAAATAAAATAAAAATTTATCGATTTTCACAAATATTATAATAAGTAATTGATTTTCATTTTTTTATATTAAAATACTAATAAAATAAATTTCACAATGAACTTATTTTGTCTTTGTAAAGCCTTGCAGGCTGTCGCATATTTGTATCGTGGAAGGGAATAAGGGGCAGTTGAAAATCAGAAAACGTTCTGATGAAAAAATTTGATTATGTTCATGGGATTATATTGTCGGGGTTTTGTCGTCCCGGAAATATTCGGGACGATAATTCCACTATTTAATCCTTGTTACAAGGCAAAAATGTTTGCCTGAAGATAAAGGTCCAGGGGTTTTCCCCGATTACAATTTGTAAAGTGTAA
>JBILDL010000422.1:0-2889 GCA_044352635.1 Saprospiraceae bacterium
ATGGCTAATATTAATGAAATGGCAAAAAGGACAATAAATGCATGAAGTTTGTACTTTGAAGTCAATAAAATGATTGCAATTACGGATCCAAGAATCCATAAAACGGGATATAAATTTGCCATTTAAGCTAGAATTTTAAATAAAATTAAGAGGTCACGTATTGCTTAAATTGGTCAAGAATGGCTTGCCATCCTGCCTGCTGAAGTTCTTCAGCATTTTCTTGCTCTGGCTCAAATTGTTCCGTCAGCTTGGTTCCTTCCGCATTTTTTTCAAATAAAACAATCATTTTTCGCTGATCGCCCAGCACTATTTCTATTGATTTTTGAGGTTCAATTTTCTGGAAAGTACCCCAAAAATCAAACTCAAATGAACCATCTTTTGCCGCCATTAAATAATGAAACTCGCCACCCTCAACAAAATTGGTTTCCGCCGATGGGCAATGCCAATCGGGACTCGCAAAATTCCAATGGGTTACATGATGTGCATTTGTCCAATATTCCCATACCATATCAACAGGTTTGTCGATGGTAGCACTAACGGTTATTAATTTCATAAGATACATTTTGTTAGGTGAAAGGCATTAATCAATGGCTCTGTCTAAATGCACATATCCTCCATCGACATGGATTAACTGACCTGTAGTATGACTTGATTTTTCTGACAAAAGGAAAGCGACCATCTGACCAATTTCTTCACAGGTGGTCATTCTGTTTTCAAAGGGAATTCTTTTGTTTATTTTTTCAAGTGTTTTTTCAGGTTCAGGGAGGGTGTTCAGCCATTTTTCATAGAGAGGCGTCCAGCTTTCAGAAACAACCACAGCATTTACCCTGATTTGATAGGGTAACAATTCAACGGCCCATTCTCTGGTCAGTGCATTTCTACCTCCATTTGCCGCAGCATAAGCGGAGGTATTTCCCTGACCCGTTTCAGCTGTTTTAGAGGTAATATTAACGATAGCTCCTTTTGATTTTTTTAAATAAGGGAGGGAATTTTGTGCTAAAAGATAATAATGCACCAGATTTCGGTGTAAAGAGGCCATAAAGTCTGTGTAGTTTCCTTTTTCAAGACCCACACCATCATTTACCCCAGCATTATTCACTAAACCATCGATACTTCCTACCAATTGTACGGCTTGTTGGATAGCATCAGCACAGGCTTCAGGGTGTATTAAATCGGCGGTAATGGCATAACCTTTATTATCAATGGTGGCCAGTATTTTTAAATTATCTTCTTCATTTCGCCCGATAATAATTGGAATGGCACCTTCTTTAGATAAAATTTGAACAATACCTGCGCCAATACCTTTTGCCCCGCCCGAAACCAATATATGCTTACCTTTTAGTCCTAAATCCATGTTTTATACTTTTGGCATTTGGTAATCCAGTGAAAAATCAATAGCAACTTGCCTCATTTTACCCAATCCTTCAATGCCCAGTTCCATGACATCACCGGGTTTCAGATAAATAGGAGGTTTAAATCCGAGACCTACTCCTGGAGGCGTTCCCGTTGAAATGACATCACCAGGGAGCAGCGTCATAAACCGGCTGATATAGGCAATGAGTTCAGGAATGGAAAAAACCAGATTAGAGGTGTTACTATTTTGAACTTTCACTCCATTTAAAGAAAGCCAGATGGGTAAATTGTGAACATCGCCAGCTTCATCGGGCGTCACTAAAAAGGGACCCATCGGGGCAAAAGTATCACAACCTTTGCCTTTGTCCCAGGTGCCACCTCTTTCCAACTGAAATTCTCTTTCGGAAACATCATTATGCACACAATAACCAGCTATGTGATGCAGCGATTCTTCAGCAGAAACATATCTTGCTTTTTTACTGATGACCACAGCCAATTCCACTTCCCAATCCGTTTTTACTGAATCTTTTGGAATCATAACAGGATCATTACAGCCAGAGAAGGAAGTGGTACTTTTCATGAAAATAATAGGTTCCTTTGGAATTTCCGCCCCAGTTTCCCGAGCATGATCGGCATAATTCAGTCCGATGCAGATTATTTTTGAGGGTGTAGCAAATGGAGCGCCAAATACCAGATTTTCAGGATGTTGTATCACAGATAGTTGAGTGTTTTGGGTGTCTATGGCCTCCTTAAGTAATTTTAAGCCGTCATTTTCAAAAAAATGAGCATCGTAAAGGGGGAATAAAGTGGATACATTGTAAAAGATATCTCCAGTTAGAACACCAGTGACAATATGTTGATTTTCCCGAAAAGTAAATAATTTCATGAGGGTATATTTGAAAAAATTAAGTGTTTAAGGTTAAGAAGCCACCGTCTATAGGATAATCGGTGCCAGTAATAAAAGCGGCCTCATCACTACAAATAAAGGCAGCTAAAGCGGCAATTTCTTCCGGCTTACCCATTCTTCCAATGGGTTGGCTTTTTGATAACTTTTCAAAAATTTCTGCTTCCTTGCCCGGATAATTTTTAGCAATGAATCCATCGACAAATGGGGTATGAACCCTGGCCGGTGAAATACTGTTACAGCGTATTCCTTGATGCAGATAGTCTTTGGCAACAGAAAGAGTCATAGCCGCGACGGCTCCTTTGCTCATGGAATAAGCGAAGCGATCTTGCAAGCCTACTTTTGCTGCCACAGAACACATATTGAGGATTACGCCGCCCCCGTGATTCAAAAAAATGGGAATAGCGGCATGTAAACAATTATAAACGCCTTTAATATTAACAGATATTACCCTGTCGAAATCTTCTTCTGTGGTAGATACGGCATTGCCAATATGTGCTATCCCAGCATTATTCACCAGGATATCAAAAGGGGCTAATTGATTAAACAAATCTATAATGTCCTTTTGTTTGGTTACATCACAGGCAAAAAAGGTAGCTTTTCCACCTGTGGCTATGATGTCATTCGCTACT
>JBILDL010000424.1:0-2882 GCA_044352635.1 Saprospiraceae bacterium
TACCTCAGGGTACAAATCTTACCGCTATTACACCGAAGATAACGTTGACACCCTCAACAGCTGTGATTGTAGGGGGAGAAAAAGCGTTGGATTTTACGAATCCTCAATCCATAACGGTTAAAAACGGAGGTTCTTCGAAAACTTATACCATTAAAGTGGAGGACTATGGCTTTACCAAAATAACCAAACTTTTAGACCGTTCTTTTGCATCCTCGTTAAGACCAGGTTTTTTTGCCACCAAATCAGAAACCTCTATTGCCTTAGATTCTAAAGGAGAATTTGCTTTTGTAGCGTATGCAGATGGTATAAAAAAATACAATCTGGCCTCTCCTACCTCAGAGCCTACAGATCTGAATGTGGCTTATGCTGATGGTAAAAAGGCAAGTTTTAAAATTCTTCAAAATGTAGGGACGGTTTTACTTGGTTGTAATAATCCATGGGGTGGAGGAGAAGTGATCATAAGTGCCTGGCCAACGACCGGACCTTCTGACGCTCCTGTGGAGGTTGCGCGAATTCCAGTTCCTACCGGTGGAATTATTCAGAATTTCCACGTGAAACAGGAGGGTAACAATATCATCGCCTATTTTGTGGACAGGGCACCACTCCGTAAAAGTCCAAAAGAAGATCCGGTTATGTATGTCGCTACCATTCCCGTTGCTTCCGTTTTGGCCGGTCAGAAGGTGACGGCTTTCACGTCAAATCAAAAAATAAGCGGATTATTAGCAGCTGGTGCAGGTGATGGACCCAATATAGAGTTGTTGCCAATACCAAATTCAAATGAGTTCTTCTATAATTCAGGAACCTCAACACCAACTATTTTAAATAGTTCTTTGGCGAGTCCGGCAGCATTTTCAGGAGCTTTGGTCAATGGTTCTTCCGTGGGAATGAAAGCATTTGAACACAATAGAGGAAAATATATTATGTGGGGCGTATTTTCTTGGTCAACCAATGCCGCTAATCCGAAAGCCAGTAAATTTGTCCTTCTTGATGTCACTAAAAAAGGTTATCGCAGCAGTATTACCGAGATAAATTCGGAACTGGCTAATGCGAAATTTACCCTTTGGAATAATGTGCAGAAAATGGACGTAGGTCTTGGGGGTATTTCAGGAGAATTAGGTGATTTTTATTGCCAGACGGCCTTCGCTACTACTTCTGCGGGAAAACTGAGATTAGCTTGTTTGTCCGCCCAAAACGGATTTGTTGTATATGAGGTAGATTAATTTTTTCTACTTAAATTGAGTGAATTATTAGGGTCTTTATCCAATGGAGGATAAAGACCCATTTTCAAAGTAGTGCAAAAAAAAAATATCGTGAAAGTTTTTCAAATACTGATTGGATTGGTTTGGTGTTTTTCTACTATGTCTTCGGGGTGTAAAATTGCAGAGTTACCTACCGACAATGTAGAAAATTTTGATATTGATAGTATTAAGGTATTCAGTCCAAATAATGAACCACTTTATGTCAATTATAATATAAATGGGGGTAGAATTGATGCCCTGGTTGAAAATGACGGTATATCGGGTAAGGTTTTTAATGTTAAATTCGTTTTTCCTAAGGGCATTACCCCATTGAGTATAACGCCGGATATGTCAAAACCTATAGATTTTAAAGTCCCTGTCATCGTCGATATTCAATATACTAAGACCATAAAAAAAACATATACTTTTACGCTGAATGAGGAACCATTAAATCCTTCTAAGTATTTCATTGAACGTGTTGACGTTCTGAATGACGATAACTCAGCGTCAAACACAAAACTCTCGCAGGCGGGAAATGATTACATTGGACTTTCCTATAATCAATCTACTGGAAAGAGATATAGACTTAAACTTACCTTTCCTTCGAAAATTACGCCGCTTTCTATTTCTCCTGATCCCAATGCCCTCACCGACCTAAGTAAAGAGGTCATTTATACGGTGAAGTATGACGATCAGGTATCAAAAACGTACTCGGTAAAAATAGGGAATTATAATACCAACACCTTTACGCGAAAAATAGTGAGAGGCGTTTGGGTAAGTGATGTTGGTAGTGATGTTTTTGCTACTAAAGCAAATATTGTAGAATGTGTTAATATATGCAAAGACATTGGCATTAATACCATTTTTGTGGTCACTTACAATGATGCAAAAACGAAGTACAAAAGCCAGGTGATGAAAGATTATATGGGCGTGGAAATTGATCCGAAATATGCAGGACGAGATCCCCTTGCTGAAATGATTGAAGCAGCAAAACCACACGGAATAAAGGTGGTTGCTTGGTTTGAATATGGATTTGCCTCCGTATATGGCGATAATTCCGGAGGTGCCTTAGTGGCAAAATATCCGTCCTGGGCCTCAAGAGACGCCGCGGGAAGTATCACAGAGAAGAATAAATTTTATTGGTTGGATGCATTCAATCCTGAGGTACAACAGTTTGTAAAAAAACTTATGGTGGAAGTGGTGGAAAAATATCCAGATCTTGCTGGGGTTCAAGGCGATGACAGGCTGCCTGCATTGGCATCTAACGGGGGGTATAATGCTTCTGTCACAGCAAGATATAAAACAGAAACCGGACGAACCGCTCCTTCTAACTATCTGGACTCACATTGGCTTCAATGGCGCGCAGACAAATTGTCCGATTTTGGGGAATACATCTTTAAGCACATAAAATCATTGAAAGGGGAACAGATGGTCTCCTGGTCACCCTCGCCTTTTAGCTGGTCATTACAAAATTATCTGCAAGATTGGCCGGAATGGTTGAGAAGAGGTATAGTGGATCATATTCATCCTCAACTTTATAGATATAATTTTAATGATTACAAAGCTTCTTTTGATCAGGCTATGAATAATATGTCGCCGTTCAATGCTAAGGAACTTATTTTTAGCCCTGGAATATTAGTTGGT
>JBILDL010000423.1:0-2882 GCA_044352635.1 Saprospiraceae bacterium
CGGTGGAGGTTTCCTATTCTTTTAACCTCAAATCCAGTAAAAATGCAGGGCAGAAAAAGATGGTTGTATTCTTTAGTGGAACCAATTTATTTACGCTGAGCAAACTAAAATATATTGATCCTGAGGCGCCTACAGTTAATAATGGTTTTTATCCGCAGCAGAAAGTGTATAATTTTGGTATTAACATTTCAATTTAATGGATATGGGAAAGTACGTTATTGTTTTATCGATATTTCTTGTAAGTTGTTCCAATACCATAGATTTTGTTCCTACAGATAGTTACAATGAAATTGCGGTGTGGGAAAACGAACAGAGTGTCAATCTTTATATCAATTCTTTTTACCGGATTTTCAACGAATATTTTATATTCGGGAATAAGCCCATTGGAGGTGATGCTACCATGTCAGATGGTTTGACTGATTTGGCAAAATATTCGTCCAATTCTCCAGGGGAGGGCACGGCTAATCTGATTATGACGCAAGACGGTTATACCTCCGTTGCAGCCAATCATTTCAGTGTCTGGGCCAATGCATACGCCTGGAATCGACGAATTCTTGAATTTTTGGATGATCTTCAAAAATATAATACCAAATTTTCAGAACCTGTTCGCTTGCGAATGGAGGCAGAAGTCAGATTTTTTAGAGCTTATATCTTTTTTCTAAATTACCGGAGTCACGGCCCTTTTATCATCAGGCGTTCCCTTAATGACCCTGTGGAAATGGCAATAAATAGTGAAAAGGATTGTTGGGATTTTATTGAAACAGATTTTGAGTTCGCTGCAGCCCATTTGCCTGCTTCTTGGCCGATAAATACGGGTGATGGCAGAGTAACCAAATGGGCTGCGCTTGCCATGAATGCCCGGGCCATGCTTTATGCCGAAAGATGGCAAAAAGCGGCAGATGCAGCAAAAAAAGTAATCGACGAAGGCGGTTTTGAACTGGAAACAAATTTTGCTGACATTTTTTTGAATGATAAAAGAAGAAAAAGTAAAGAGCATATTTTAGTGAAAAAATATCGACATACCAATGGTTTATTTCATGGTTTGGATGAAACCATAGCTCCAAGTGGTGATATTCAAGGTAAAGGAGGCCGTTTATGCCCTACCCAGGAATTAGTCGATGCCTTCTTTATGGAAAATGGGGCTGATTTTAATCCTTCTTCTCCTTTTGATTCTACGATGTACCTGCAAAGAGAAAGTAGATTTTATGCGACGATTCTCTATAATGGGGCGCCCTGGAAAGGAAGGACTATTCAGACCTGGGAAGGGGAAAATGCTTCTGTTGGCAATGGTTTAGATCGTTTCCTTGCCTACAATAGTTCGCCATACCCGAATACGACCGTTACTGGTTACTATTTTAGAAAACTTGGCGATGAATCTAATCTTAATTTTGATCTGGCATATAGAAAAAGTGATCAGGATTGTATAGAAATAAGATTGGCCGAAGTCTATCTTATTTTGGCGGAAGCATTTATAAATCTTAATAAAAGGTCAGAAGCTGAACAATGGATTCTCAAAGTACGCAACCGGTCATTACAAAAAGATGTGACTACCCTCAAACCTGATATTAAGGCTGAACTTGTGCGTGAACGTATGGTCGAACTGGCTTTGGAAGGTCATAGGTTCTGGGATTTGCGACGTTGGAAAATGGCCGCTTCTGTTCTGCATGGTAAAAAGTTTCATGGCGCCAAAATTACGAAACGTACCAACGGAAAATTAGTATTTGAGAGAGTGGCCGTTGATATCAATACACGAATTTACCCTGACCGTTTTGATAGGTTTCCATATCCTATCAATGAATTGAATAATAATTCTAAAATAACAACGCAACCCAATGGCTGGTAAACAATATTTTATGGGAATAATGATGGTAGCCAGCTGTATGTTCTTTGGCTGTCAAAAGGAACAGGTCTTTCCGCAAAGTGCTAATAATACAATATTGAGTATTTCCCTCGCTTATGCAAAAGATCCATTAAAAATCTACCCGCCGATAGCTAATGATTTGGTGAAAGGTGAATTGCAATTTAAAATTCCGCCTTTGCAAAATGCCTCTTTCTCCTTGATGCGCGTCAATATTGTGGTGCCTACCTCAGCGATCATAGTACCTGCATTTAAAGGGAATACAGACCTGTCCAAACCCTATCGATTTTCTGTTATAGCAGAAAATGGGGACAAGAAAGATTACTTAATCGTAGTTTATAATTAACTAAAAACTTGTTTAATCACTCTAAAATTAGTAAAACATGTACCATTCATTTCAAATACCAAGAAAAATTAAAAGGCCAGGTTTACTCCTTATCGGAACCATCTCTTTTATGTTATTCCAGATGTCCTGTAAAAAGGAACCAGCGGAGGTGATAGATACCAATCTTTCCAAGTATATCGTAGAGAAAGTTAAAGTGCTTACTACCAAAGGTGAAGACCTAAATGCCCAATCTACCATTACCAAATTAAGTGAGGCAGAATACACGGTGGACGCCATTGTGCCCGATGACGGTAACGACGGTAGAAGATTTAAAGTTGAATTTGAATACCCTGCAGGAATTACCCCCATTTCGGTAACTCCTCTGTTAACAGATTCTATAGACTTTTCTATTGCCAAAACATTCACCATTAAATTTACAGAAACGGCGACGCGTAAATATACCATTAATATTATAGAACAGGCGCCGCAAGCTCCGGTCATTACCGCTTTTTCTATTACGGGTGCTGAACAGACCGTCATTGAGGAAGATGCAAGAAGAATCAGTGTGAGAGTACCTCAGGGTACAAATCTTACCGCTATTACACCGAAGATAACGTTGACACCCTCAACAGCTGTGATTGTAGGGGGAGAAAAAGCGTTGGATTTTACGAATCCTCAATCCATAACGGTTAAAAACGG
>JBILDL010000425.1:0-2871 GCA_044352635.1 Saprospiraceae bacterium
CTTTTAGACCTGACAAATTTATTTTAATAAAAAATGCAAATTTTGCCTCTTTTGTCAGACAACTTGCTGATTTAACTTCTATTTCCATCGTTAATTACGATGATCTTGTAAAAGCGTTGTCTCAACGGGCCGATTTTTTCGCTTCCCTTGGTTGCCAGCTCTCAGATCATGGATTGGAATATATTTGTGCTGAAAACTATACAGCCTCGGAGGTAGATCGCATTTTTAAAAAGGCACTTCAAGGCGAATCAGTTTCTCAGGAAGAAGCGCACATTTATATGTCGTCGATCCTTTTTGATTTAGGTTGCCTTTATCATAAACTGGGTTGGATTCAGCAATTCCATATCGGTGCCATGCGCAATAATAATCTTAGAGCCCTAAGAAATTTAGGCCCCGATACCGGATGGGATTCGATTGGCGACTGGTCTCAGGCAAGTGCTTTGTCAAAATTTTTAGCGCGCTTAGACGAGGAAGACCGATTGACAAAAACCATTATCTATAATTTGAATCCAGCGGATAATGCGGTGATGGCCTCTATGATTGGTAATTTTAACGATGGAAGTGTAGCTGGAAAAATACAGTATGGGTCAGGCTGGTGGTTTTTAGACCAAAAAGATGGCATGGAGCAACAGATGAATACCTTATCTAATATGGGTCTTTTAAGTAAATTTGTAGGCATGCTTACTGATTCCAGAAGTTTTCTCTCCTTTCCCCGACATGAATATTTCAGACGAATTTTGTGTAATATGATAGGTAAGGAAATTGAAAATGGGGAACTCCCTACAGATATTCCCTGGGCTGGAAAAATCATTCAGGACATTTGTTACCACAATGTTCGTGAATATTTAGGCTGGGAAAAATAATATGAACTTTTAAAAATTTTAATCAATGAAAAATATTTCTTCTATAGTCCTCATTTTATCTTTCATATCACCTTGTATGCTCATGTCTCAAAATGAAGGGGTTACATTTAACACTTTACCCAATAAGGATATTGAAGTGAAAATGGATGGTAAGTTATTTACGCAATATTATATTTCAAAAAATGAAGAGGTCAAAAAACCTGTGCTTTATCCCTTAATAACCGCAGATGGGCAGTTGCTCACTCGGGGATATCCTGTTGCTCCAAGAGCTGGGGAACGAATAGATCATCCTCATCATGTTGGCCTTTGGTTGAACTATGGCAAGGTAAATGGTATTGATTACTGGAATAATTCCAGAGAGATATTAACTACAGGTGACCCCAAAAATTTTGGTCTTGTAAAGCATCAAGAGGTTACAAAGATGAAACCTGGCAAGGAAAAGGGTGAACTTGCCATTCGTGCTGGCTGGTTTGAAGCTGATGGTAAAGGAAAAGAAGTGTTACAGGAAAATACCACTTTTATCTTCGGTACTCACCCCTTAGGAAGATATATTGATCGCATTACAACCCTTAAAGCCTTAGTGGATTCCGTTTATTTTAAGGATGATAAAGAGGGCATGATTGCTATCAGGGTGGCTCGGGAACTGGAACATCCTTCCAATAAACCTGAAATCTTTACCGATGCCCAAGGAAAGGAAACTAATGTGCCAAAATTAGATAATACCGGCGTTACTGGTGAATATTTAAGTAGTGAAGGTATAAAAGGAGAAGAGGTGTGGAGTACCAGAGCAAAATGGATGCGCCTTGGTGGAGTGATAAAGGATAAACCTGTTTCTATTACCATTTTAGATCATCCGAAAAACAACAGCTATCCCACTTACTGGCATGCGAGAGGTTATGGTCTTTTCTCAGCTAATCCATTGGGCGCCAATATTTTTAGTAAAGGAAAAGAGTCTTTAAATCTTACCCTTAAAAAAGGACAAGAAGTCACTTTCCGTTACCGTATTCTCATTGCTGATAGTCTTCCCGATGCTACTATTTTAAATAAGGAGGCAGCTGAATTTGGAAAAAAATAGTATATTCACCTTACAATCGTTGATATTATGAATGAAAAAAAATCGGTAGCCAGGAGGAATTTCTTAAAATACACTTCGGCTTCTTTAGCTGCATTTACTATCGTCCCACGATCTGTTTTGGGTGGAAAAGGCTATACAGCACCCAGTGATCAACTCACAAAAGGTATCATTGGGGTAGGTGGCATGGGCTTAGGTCATTTTGATTATGAAGGAACCAAGCTATTGGCTGTGTGCGATGTCGATAAGAATCATCTCCAAAGAGCATCGGATATTGCAGGTCCGGATGTGAGCACTTACAGTGATTTCCGAGAACTATTGGCCAGACCTGATATCGATGTGGTTCATATTGCTACACCTCCGCACTGGCATGGATTAATGGCCATTGCCGCTGCAGAAGCGGGAAAAGATATATGGTGTGAAAAACCAATGACCAGAACCATTGGCGAAGGTATAAAAGTGGTAGAGGCCGTGCAAAGGCATGGTCGTATGTTCAGACTCAATACCTGGTTCCGTTTTAAAGATACATTTTATGGTTTGGGAACAGACGTTAAGCCACTCAAAAAAGTCATTGAAAGTGGCGTTCTTGGATGGCCATTAAAAGTAACGGTCAGTGGAATTACGGGGTATAACTGGAAATTTTTCTGGAGTGGCAAGACGAATCTTAAGCCAATGCCAGTGCCAGAATCTCTGGATTATGACGCCTGGCTTGGGCCTGCTCCATACAAACCTTACAACCCTGAAAGAGTGCACTCTGTATTCAGGGGTTACTGGGATTATGATGGTGGCGGATTGGGTGATATGGGTCAACATTACCTCGATCCCGTTCAATATTTATTAGGAAAAGATCATACTACGCCAGTTCGGGTTGAGGTTGATGCACCTCAGCAGGATGCTGATGCAGTAGGTTCCTGGAGACGAGTTACTTATACATAC
>JBILDL010000044.1:0-9746 GCA_044352635.1 Saprospiraceae bacterium
GTGGATTTCCCAGTTCAAAAGTAATGACGCCTTGATCGTAAACCCATCTAAAATAACCAATATTCGTTTGATTTGCTAAAATGGGTTTTCCTTGATTTTGTCCGTTCAATGGCAGTGACCATATCCTTTGAAGGGTATCCTTTGGCCAAAACTCCATTCTTAAAACGCCAATGTCCCTTTTATTAGGCATAGTTATGGCAGAATATTCACCTTCCTTTGTGTCTGTGAAGCGTACTAACTTACCACTGGTAGTGTTCAGTTTGTAAATGTCTGGATGAGAGGCTCCTTTAGAGGCACTGCTGTAAAATAAAAGACTATCTCCTACTAAATGGGGGTGATTGTTATAACCCTGTGTATTCAATGAAGTTAAAAGGGTAGGCTTTTGAAGCTTTAAATTTCCCTGAGCATCTTTTTTTATTTCTAATTGGAAAATATTACTTTCGGGCAGTTGAGCCACTAAGGTGACCTTTATCAAAAAAAGGTAAATACACAGAGTTAATATTCTCATATAAAGAGGTTAGAAGGATTAAAAATTGATATTAATGCAATAATATAGCCATTAGGTTAAATTGTTGATTATTTTTCCTTACTTTTTTTGGAATATTATTGAATTATCCTATTTTTACAATATTAAAACATATAGGAATGAATTTTTCAATAGCATTTTATTTTAGTGGTTTCTGTTTTTACGTTTTGCCGTAAAGGGACGCTATGATTGCTATAAAATTATTTCTGCAAAATAGAGTCCCGGCATCGGGACTTTTTTTTTGGTTAAAAATGAATTATGATCGCTCAAACGTTACTTGAAAAGAAGTTAAAAAATACCCAATCTCTGGGGGTTGCCATACAAGGTGTGCCTGGTGCTTTTCATGACATTGCTGCAAGACATTGTTTTGAAGGTCAGTCTATTGAAATAATTCCCGCCATAACTTTTGACCAACTAGTGGAGAGTGCTCAAAGTGATACCAGGGTGGATGTTGCGCTTATGGCTATCGAAAATTCTATTGCAGGCACTTTATTGCCTAACTACAAAAGGGTTCATGATTCTTCTCTCTCTATCGTTGGAGAGGTTTATTTAAGGATTGTTCAGAATTTAATGGCTTTACCAGGACAGTCGCTGGAAGACTTGAAAGAGGTTCATTCTCATCCCATTGCCATTGAACAATGTCGTGAGTTTTTCAGAAATTTTCCTTCTATTAAACTTATCGAGAGTGAGGATACTGCCCTATCAGCAAAGTATATTAGAGATGGACAATGGAAGGGTATTGGTGCTATTGCCAGTAGTTTAGCTGCAAAAATGTACGATTTAAACATTCTTGCGCCAAGTATTGAGACGAATAAGGCCAATCATACCAGATTTTGGGTTTTACAACCTCAGAAAATGGCTATCATAGATGATCAGGCCAATAAAGTTTCCATAACCTTTTCAGTGGATCATACCGTAGGCAGCCTGTATAAAGTATTAGCTGTCTTAGCTGCTTATAATATTAATGTCTCTAAAATTCAATCTACCCCCATTTTAGGTAAGCCATGGGAATATCAGTTTTATCTGGATTTCATTTCAGAGGGATCGGTTCCCATTCAATCTGCCATAGATGCCATTAAACCATTGGCAAATAATATGCAGATACTAGGAATTTATAATCAAGGTAAACATTTTGAGGAATGAAAAGCGAGCCCATCATTTTGCCCGCCTCCAGAATGGGGCAAGTAGAGGAATACTACTTTTCCAGAAAATTAAAGGAAATTGCTTCTTTACGTGCTGAGGGTAAAAAAGTTATCAATTTAGGTATTGGAAGCCCTGACCAAGCCCCCGATGAGGAAGTTATTCAAACTTTAATCAGGGAAAGTAGTAAAAAGGAGGTACATGGTTATCAATCTTATTTAGGTTTACCTGAATTACGGCAGGCTTTTTCTTTATGGTATAAAAATTATTTTAAGGTTGATCTTAATCCCAATACTGAAATTCTGCCGCTGATTGGTTCCAAAGAGGGGATTATGCATATTTCAATGACTTATCTCGAACCAGGTGATGAAGTTCTTGTGCCCAATCCTGGATACCCAGCTTATTCTGCAGTAGCTCAGTTGACGGGGGCAACGCTTCGCTATTATGCCCTGGAAGAGTCAAAAAACTGGCAGGCAGATCTGGATCTTCTCGCAAAAACGGACCTTTCTAAGGTAAAGTTAATGTGGCTCAATTATCCTAATATGCCCACAGGCGCTCCCGTAGATATGGATTATTTTACAGAGCTGGTTCAGTTTGCCAAACAATATCATATTTTATTGGTGAATGATAATCCATATACCTTTGTGTTAAATCCTGAAAAACACAGCCTATTATCTGTCCCTGGTGCCATGGATGTTGCCTTAGAGTTAAATTCTTTAAGCAAAGCGCATAATCTGGCAGGATGGAGAATAGGTATGTTAGCGGGTAGGGGCGATTATTTAGCTGAAATATTACGATTTAAAAGTAATATGGATTCTGGCATGTTTTATGGGGTTCAAAAAGCGGCTATCACTGCGCTGGAACTAACAGATGCATGGTATGAAAATCTGAATAAGGTTTATTTTGAAAGAAGGAAGGTGGCTGAAAAGGTGATGGATTTATTGGGTTGTAAGTATGCAAATAATCAGGTAGGCATGTTTTTATGGGCAAAAATTCCGGATGTATTTGAAAATGCCTATCAATTGGCTGATAGACTATTATATGAAACCAATTTATTCATCACGCCAGGTGGTATTTTTGGCAGTGGGGGGGATAAGTATCTTAGAATTTCTCTTTGCAGTCCTGTAACTGATTTTGAAGAGGCTTTGGAAAGAATTCATTCATCTGAACTAAAAGTTTAATAATGATTGTAGCCATTATTGGATTAGGCTTAATTGGTGGGTCTTTAGGAATTTCCCTTAAAAACAGAGCGGGAATAAATCATATATTGGGTATTGACAGTCAGTCTGACAATGCAGCTAAAGCTTTAAAACTTGGATTGGCAGATGAAATAGTAACCTTACCTGAAGCAATAAAAAGAGCGGATCTATTCATCGTTTCCACTCCAATGGATAGCATGGTAAGAATTATCCCTGAACTACTTTCAAGTATTACCGATCATCAAGTAGTAATGGACGTAGGTTCCACTAAAATGCAATTATCAGAGGCTGTCCGCTTGCACCCGAGGAGGAATCGTTATGTTGCTGCTCACCCAATGGCGGGCACTGAATTTTCAGGACCTGAGGCAGCTATTCCTCATTTGTTTGAAGGCAAATATACCGTCCTTTGCGATGTTGAACTTAGTGCGCCCGATGCCCTCGAAACGGTTCGGAACATTTTTTCTTCATTGAATATGAAGGTATTAGAATTAGATTCGAAATCGCACGATGTACACACCGCTTATGTTTCGCATATTTCTCATATCAGTTCATTTGCCTTAGCCTTAACGGTACTCGCAAAGGAAAAAGATGAAAATAGAATATTTGAATTAGCGGGTTCAGGATTCAGCAGTACGGTTCGTCTGGCTAAATCTTCTCCGGATACCTGGATACCTATTTTCAAACAAAACAGGGATAATGTTCTCGATGTTTTGGATGAACACATTAACCAATTATCGCAATTTCGAAGTTTACTTATAAAAAACGATTTTGATACATTTCACACACTTATCGAGGAAGCGAATGCTATAAAACGCATTATTTCCTGACTAATTTAAAGGAATATTCATGGAAATGACATTTAGCCCCGTTTTGGCACGTACGGAAAAACGTCCAATTATTATTGCCGGCCCTTGTAGCGCTGAATCAGAAGAACAAGTACTTCAGGCGGCGCGCGGTTTAGCTGCTCTCGGTAAAGTGGATCTTTTTAGAGCAGGAATCTGGAAACCAAGAACCCGTCCTGGTGAATTTGAAGGGGTAGGTTCCATCGGTTTGCCCTGGCTTAAAAAGGTGAAAGCTGAAACTGGTTTGCCTGTTACAACGGAGGTGGCTAATACCCAGCACGTTTTTGAAGCCCTGAAAGCTGGTGTTGATGTACTTTGGATAGGTGCCCGTACTACGGTAAATCCTTTCTCCGTGCAGGAAGTGGCCGATGCCTTGAAAGGAGTGGATATTCCTGTCCTAATTAAAAATCCGGTGAACCCTGATCTGAAATTATGGATCGGTGCTATTGAACGGGTGTATAATGCAGGTATCAGAAGAATTGCCGCTATTCAAAGGGGGTTCTCTCATCATGGGGAATCAAACTATAGAAATATTCCCCGCTGGCAAATTGCCATTGAGTTGAAAAGATTATTTCCAGATTTAGAAATTATTGTGGATAATAGTCATATATGCGGACGCAGAGATACTTTATTAGCAGTAGCTCAAAAGGGATTTGACCTTAATTTTGACGGCCTTATGACCGAAGTTCATCCTCGTCCCGATGAGGCCTGGAGTGACGCTGCCCAGCAAATTACCCCGGAAGTGTATGGCGCAGAGCTATATAATAAGTTAAAGTTTAGGCTCGCTACCACCGATAATCCTGAATTTCACAATAATATTGATCATTTAAGACATGAAATTGATGAGATTGACGATGAATTAATGAATCTATATGCCCGAAGAATGAAATTGGCCGAAGGTATTGGCAAATTTAAAAAAGACAATAATATTGCTATTCTTCAAACTAATCGTTGGAACGAAATTTTGGAAAGAGGCCTTTCCTTAGGTACTAAAAAAGGATTAAGCGAGGAGTTTGTAGAAACCACGCTAAAAGCGATTCATCAGGAATCGATAAATCACCAGGAAAAGGTGATGCAAGGAAATTAAGCATTTAAAAATCAAGGGGGCTATCTAAAAGGTAGCCTCTTGATTTATGTTATTATATAAATAGATTTTATAGAATTTTGAATCACGGATTTTAAGTATTACAGGATTTCACGGATAATAGAGGACGTCTTTGTTTTTAGCGTAATGGTCATTCGTAGAAGGTTACTGACTTTTGACCAGACCTAAAAAAGTTTACCCTTTTAAAATCTGAACCCTTGGGGTCACATGTCTATTGATCATTTTGCCCCTGGCGGCACAATTTCCCCAAAAACACCTTTTTGTCCTTGGCGGCTTGTAACTGGTTAATGCATTATATGTTACAAAAGCTTTTTAGGTTTTATCATGGGCGTATGTGGAATGCCATCTTCCAAATATTCCTCGCCAGCCTTGTAAAAACCAAGAAATTCGTAGAATTTAATTAGATAGGATTGTGCCGATATTTTGATTTCAATGTTTCCGTACATGACCTCCATTTCATCTATAGCTCTATTAACTACCTGCTTTCCAAGATTCTTTTGTCGGAAATTGGGGTCAACAACGACTCTTCCAATCGACGCATATTCCGGGAAGACAATCCCCTTTGGTATGAGCCTTGAATAACCTATTAATTGTTCATCCCATCCGTAAAATAGCAAGTGCCAGGCATCTTTATCTACATCGTCTGCATCTAAATAGGGACAGTTTTGTTCTACAATAAATACTTTTTGTCTCAATTTCATTATGTCGTAGAGTTGATTTAAACTTAAACCGGCATAAGGAAGACAATTGATTTTTATTTGTACGGGTAATTCGAGAGACATTTAGCTTCATTTTTTATTAAAATGCAGTTATAAATTTAATGCTTTTTATTCAAATGATTTGTAATTTATTTGTTATCAATGATTTTTTAGTTGTTCTAAAAATCAATTCTCTTTATAATTCAATGAATATAAAAGCATTTTGGCAACAAATTCAATGCTTATTTTATACTTTTGCGCTAACTAATTAAATATAATGAGGTCATTTTGTTTATCACCATCTTTACTTGCTGCTGATTTTAGCCAACTTCAGGGAGAAATTTTGTTTTTTGACAACAGCCAGGCAGAATGGTTGCATATCGATATTATGGACGGACATTTTGTTCCCAATATAAGTTTTGGATTCCCCGTTATATCTTCATTGAGGCCGTTGACAAAAAAGATTTTTGATGTTCATTTAATGATTTCAAATCCGGACCAATATTTAAAATCATTTCATGAGGCGGGTGCAGATAGAATCACCGTGCATTATGAAGCTTGTCCTCATTTGGTAAGAACCCTTCAACAGATCAAAGAGTTAGGAGCTTCTCCAGCGGTGGCGGTAAATCCTCACACGCCGGTTTCTTTACTGAAAGACATATTTCCTTATGTAGAAATGATATTAATTATGTCTGTAAATCCAGGTTTTGGAGGACAAAAATTTATTCCACATACTATAAATAGGGTTAGAGAGTTAAGAAATTTATTAGATGTCTCCTATCCAGATGTTATTATACAAATTGATGGTGGGGTAGATTTGAAAAATGCTGCACAGCTCATAGAAGCAGGCGCAGATAATTTAGTGGCGGGTACTTCGGTATTTAAAGCGTTACATAGAGATGATACGGTGAATAAATTTTATGAAATAGCAAATAATGTTAAAAACGGGCAATATTAATGCTTAATAATATGCAGAAGTGGTTAATTATTGTTTTATCAGTTTTTTTAGTAAATATTGATAAAAGTATTGCTCAATCCTCTATCAGTGCTATAATCACAGGTACGGTAACAGATGGATTAACGGATTTACCTGTTGAGTTTGTGACCGTTTACCTCAAGGGCTCCTCCAATGCGGTTGAAACGGATGCTTCCGGTCGGTATAATATTAACGTACCAGCTCAAAAGGCGTTTGTACTTGTATTTACTCGTATTGGATATAAAGAAAGCGTTGTAAACGCAGATGCAATGCCCAACGGCAGTAGCAGGCAATTTGATATAACACTGGCACCCACTACTTCAGATATAGAAATTGAAATTCGAAGTTCGCGTATTCAGGAAGCAGGAATGGTAAGAGAAGGGGTTGAACAACTTCGATTGTTACCTAGTACCTCTGGTAATCTGGAAAGTTTACTTCCTCATTTAGCATTAGGTGCAAGTAGTGGAACGGGAGGGGAATTAAGCTCTCAATATAATGTAAGAGGAGGAAATTACGATGAAAATCTGGTCTATGTTAATGATTTTGAAATATATAGACCCCAGTTAATTCGTGCGGGTCAACAAGAGGGGCTGAGTTTTCCAAATATCGATTTAGTAAGAGATTTGTCATTTTCATCTGGTGGATTTGAAGCTCGGTACGGTGACAAACAATCATCAGTGTTAGATATAAAGTATAAAAGACCTGAAGCGTTCGGCGGCTCTTTTTCAGGAAGTCTTTTAGGGGCGACCGCTCATTTGGAAGGTAGTTTGCCCGCAGGTAAAAGTGATTTCAAAAAATGGCGATATTTAGTAGGAACCAGATATAAAACAAATAAATACTTATTGGGCTCTTTGGATGTAAAAGGTGAATACGTTCCAAATTTTACCGATTTTCAGGTGTATTTAACTTACGACCTATCCAAGTCTCTTCAAGTAGGCTTTCTGGGCAACTATAACAATTCAAGTTATGAATTCAGACCTACTACCCGAAGTACGGCTTTTGGTCTCATTAATTATGCCTTACAACTTTATAGTGTTTTTGAAGGGGAGGAAAAAAATGTTTTTACCACAGGAATGGGTGGAGTTTCTTTGACCTGGTTACCTGAAAACAGGAAAAATCCATTATTTATGAAATGGTTGTTTTCTGGCTTTGGTTCATACGAAAAGGAAGCTTTTGATATATTGGGTAGCTACAGCTTACGTCAAATTGAATCGGATATTGGTAGTTCCCGATTTGGCGAGGTTTTAGAAGAGTTAGGTTCTGGAACCCAACATCAATATGTGCGAAATTTATTGCAAACCAGGGTAGCAAATATTGAGTACAAAGGAGGTCTGGAAATACAAATGACGGAAGATGGTTCAACAAATAATTTTTTGCAATGGAGCTTAAAATACCAGTTTGAGTCCATTTACGATAGAATCAACGAATGGGAGAGGATTGATTCAGCGGGCTATTCTCTGCCATATAGTGCTGATGAACTCCAACTTTCACAGGTTTTAAAAACAGAAAATGAATTGAATTCGTCAAGGCTAAGTGGCTATTTTCAGGACACTTATACCTACAGAAAAGCGGGTAAAAGAGAATTGAGGTTATCTATGGGATTAAGGGCTAATTACTGGACGATAAATAAGGAGTTTTTATTTTCTCCCCGTGTACAACTACTCTATAAACCTTTAGGTATAAAAAGCGACATTTCCTGGAAATTAGCTTTTGGTTATTACATGCAACCCCCTTTTTACAGGGAATTGAGAAGGCCAAATGGTTTGATGAATTTAGATGTTTTAGCTCAAAAATCGTTTCATTACCTGGCTGGTTTTTCTTATGATTTTTATTTAGGCAAAGATAATCCAACGAAATTTAAGTTGATCGCTGAAGGGTACTATAAAAATTTATGGGATCTGGTTTCTTATGAGGTTGAAAATGTTCGTATTCGGTATGCTGGTGAAAATAATGCCTCCGGATACGTAACTGGTCTGGATGTCAGGTTAAATGGTGAATTTGTCAATGGAGCAGAATCATGGATAAATCTCTCTTTTCTTAGAGCCAGAGAAAGGTTAAATGGGATAGAACACTTGGAAAGGGAAGTTGGAAAGACTGATGCAACAGTGGTAAAGGACGTACCAAGGCCGTCGGATCAGCTGGTTACTATGGCGTTGTTTTTCCAGGATTACTTGCCTAAAAATGATAATTTCCGAGTTCACGTTAATTTTACCTTAGGAACTGGTTTACCTTACGGGCTTCAGGGGAACAATACAGTGTACAGAAATACTTACAGGCTAAATCCATATCATAGAGTAGATATAGGTTTTTCATTTTTACTCTACGACAGAGAAAAAAAATCGCTTATCAAACCTGACCATTGGCTGAGGTTTAGTAAAAAAACCTGGTTAAGTTTAGAGGTATTTAACTTACTTCAAGTTCAGAATCAAGCAGGGAATACCTGGATTAAAACGGTTTTTCTGCAGCAGTATGCTATTCCTAACTATTTGACCAGTAGGAGGCTAAATCTTAGATTCCGTTGCGAATTTTAAGGACAGATTTTTTTATTTTGATTAAGAAGTAGGAAATCCAGTAAAAAAGATTACTTTTGTGCTGTTAAAACCTACCTGGTTCCTTAGGGACGTAGGGTTGGCTGGCATTCACCACATAAATTTTGACAAGTGGCCGTAAAAATTAGACTTCAGCGTATGGGGAGAAAAAAATCTCCTTTTTACCACATCGTTATTGCAGATGCACGTGCTCCCCGTGATGGACGTTTCATCGAAAGAATTGGAAGTTACAATCCAATGACAAAACCTGCAACCATTGATATTGACCGCGATAAAGCTTTCGAATGGTTAAACAATGGCGCACAACCTACTGATACTGTTAATGCTATCTTAAGATTCAAAGGAGTTCTTTACAAGAAACATCTTATGAGAGGCGTTAAAAAAGGTGCTCTTACTTTAGAACAGGCAGATGAAAAGCACACTTCATGGGTTGAACAGAAAGAAGCAAAAATTGCAGACAGAGTAAGTCAGACTAAGAAAGAAATTAGTGACTTCCATGCAATGGTGTCAGGAGTTGCTGCACCAAAAGTTTCTAAAAAAGTTGTAGTGGAGGAAACGCCTGCAGAAGAAACCAACGAGGAAACGCCTGCAGCTGAATAAAATTCTCCCTGAGGAAATTTAATATCTTTTAACCTGGTAATGCTGAAAAATGCATTATCAGGTTTCCATTTAAAATGATGACCATGTACGAATTAAACGCGGAATACCTTA
>JBILDL010000507.1:0-2861 GCA_044352635.1 Saprospiraceae bacterium
TGATGAAAACGATTGGCGTTTCAAAGGGAAGCGTTACGCTGAATGATTTTGAAAAAACAGATCTGGTTATTATTTTAGGACAAAATCCGGGAAGTAATCATCCAAGAATGCTCACGTCTTTAGAAAAATGCAAAAAGAACGGAGGGAAAATCATCAGTATTAATCCTATTCCCGAAGCAGGTCTCTCTGCTTTTAAAAATCCTAAAAAACTGTTAAAGGTTTTTGGTAAAGGAACCGTTCTCAGCGATTTATATTTACCTGTTACCATCAACGGAGATATCCCACTTTTGAAAGCCATCCTTCAGCTCCTGTTTTATGAAGAAAGGAAAAGGCCTGATGCAGCTTTTGATATTCCTTTCATCTATGAAAAAACGGAAGGGTATGAAGCTTTTGCGAATCATTTGTTACAACAAGATTTTAATACCCTTGCCGATGCTTCAGGAGTGGAAAGAGCGTTGATTAAGCAAGCTGCAGAAATGATTCGGAAATCGGAAAAGATGATTATCTGCTGGTCTATGGGGTTAACCCAACATGAAAATGCGGTAGAAAATATTCAGGAAGTTATTAATCTACTGCTTGTGAAAGGAGCTTTCGGAAAGGAAGGTTCCGGACCTTGCCCCGTTCGAGGACATAGCAATGTACAAGGAGACAGGACCATGGGCATAACGGAAGCACCCTCCGCATCGTTCCTCAAAAATTTAAAGGAAACCGCAGGTTTTGCGCCACCTGAGAAACCGGGTTACACCGTTGTCGAAGCTATAAAAGCCATGGAAAGCGGTAAAGCAAGGATATTCGTCAGCTTAGGAGGAAACATAGCCAGTGCTGCGCCTGATGCCTCTTTTACCGCCAGGGCGCTACAAAAATGTGCTTTAACCGTTCAGATTTCAACCAAATTAAATAGAAGTCATCTCGAAACCGGAGAAACAGCACTTATTCTCCCTTGCCTTGCTCGTTCAGAAAAGGATGTGTCCAATGGAAATATTCAGTTAGTAAGTACGGAAAATGCGATGGGTATTGTACAATCCTCTAAAGGAGTATTGCCTCCTTGTTCTCCTCATCTTAAAAGCGAACCCGACATAGTTGCAGGCATTGCCCGACATACCTTAGCGGAATCAAAAACTTTATGGAAATCCTGGGCCTCCAATTATGATGAAGTTAGGGAAGTCATTGAAAAAGTAATACCCGGCTTTCAGGACTTTAATACCCGGTTACGAAAAAAAGGTGGTTTCATTTTACCTAATTCTCTCAGGGAAAATACTTTTCCTACTCCTTCAGGAAAGGCTCAGTTTACTATTAATGAGGTGCCTGACCTTTCTTTACCAGATAGCTCATTCCGCATGATGACCATTCGAAGTCATGACCAGTTCAATACCTCCATTTATGGACTGATTGACCGTTACAGAGGCATTAAAAATGACCGGAAAATAGTCATGATGAATAAAAAAGATATGGATGCTTTAGGATTAAAACCAAAACAAAAGGTGAATCTTTCTAACCCACTTTCACCTGACACCCTTCAATTATCTGGATTTAGTATTGTTCCATATCCCATTCCTTTGGGTTGTATTGCAACCTATTTTCCCGAGGCCAATGCCCTTATTTCCATCCAGCGCACCGCTAAAACCAGTCAAACCCCTATTTATAAATCATCCATAATAACGGTTTCACCCACTACATGATTACTGTAACAGAGGCTTATCAGCTCGTACTGGCAAATAAAATGCGTTTAAAAAGTACTGAGGTTCCATTAACAGAAGCTTTGGGAAAGGTTCTCGATGAGAATATTCAGGCTGACAGGCCATTCCCACCGTTCAACAGGGTTACTATGGACGGAATAGCCATTCGTTTTAATACCTTTTCCACGGGGACAAGAGATTTTCCCATTGAAAAAGTACAAGCCGCAGGGGATGAACCTTATCGGTTATTGAATGAGGGGCATTGTGTAGAAGTTATGACTGGCGCTATTTTACCCGAAAATACAGATGTGGTAATCCGTGTCGAAGATATTACCATTTCGGAGGGAAAGGCTAGCGTTAATATCCATCAGGTAGAACCATTTCAGAATATTCACCTCTGTGGTTCCGATAAAGCTGCTGGTACTGTTTTAATGAACAAAGGAGTATTACTAGGTCCTGTTGAATTGAGCGTTGCCGCATCAGTTGGAAAATCTACCTTAAAGGTGCTGCAATATCCAAAAACAGTGATTGTTTCTACCGGAGATGAACTGGTTCCCGTTTCAGCTATTCCCGCTTCGCATCAAATAAGAATCTCGAACAGTTATGCCATTTTTAGTTTTTTTAAAAAATGGGGGATTGCTGCTGAAATGATTCATTTGCCTGATAATGAAGAATATGTTCAACATAAAATAAAAGAACTCCTCGATAATTATGAGCTAATTGTACTAAGTGGAGGAGTATCTGCAGGTAAATTCGACTATATCCCTAAAGCATTAAAAGAGGCAGGCATACAGTCGTTTTTTCATAAGGTTTCCCAACGACCCGGAAAACCATTCTTTTTTGGATCCAACGAGAAAACCCGGGTATTTGCCCTTCCCGGTAATCCCGTATCTACCCTCCTTTGTGTTGTCCGATACCTCATTCCCTGGTTAAAAGAAAGCTTAGGTTTAGCGCATACCACTCAACCCAAAGTCAAATTGTTGAAAACTATAGTTTTTAACGCCCCTCTGACCTTTTTTGTGCCTGTAAAATTAACAGCTAACCCAGAAATACCTATTTTAGAGGCCTATCCACTGCCAGGTAATGGTTCCGGTGATTTTGCCAATTTATTAGATGCTGACGGATTCATAGAATTACCCGAAAATGAAAATGAATTTCAAGCCGGGCACTTTTTCACCTTCTGGC
>JBILDL010000426.1:0-2858 GCA_044352635.1 Saprospiraceae bacterium
CTAACAATAGTTGGTAATGGACCTAATGCTGAATTATTATTAAAACATGTAACTTATTTGGGATTAAATGAAAAAGTTAGATTTATTAAGCGATTGGAAAGAGATGATGTAAAGAATATTTTATTGAAATCAAATTGTTTAGTTCTATGTTCCAAAATTGAAACTTTTGGTGTCGTTTTAATTGAAGCAGCGGCTTGTGGTTGTGTTTTATTATCAACTGATTCGGGTGGGCCATTGGATATCATAAATGAACATAATGGATTAATTGTACCTCAAAACGCTGATGATTTATATTTAGGTATGAAATATATTATTGACAATTATTCAAAATATAATATTAACTTAATTTCTCAAAATGTTTTAACTAATTTCGGTAAAAGGAATTTTGTACATCATTTTAAGACTATTTTAAAAGTTATCGAAACGTAGGATTTTATTCCTCCTAGTTTAAAATTTTTCTATGACACCAAAAATTCAATGTACCCGATGCGTTATGGATTCCTCCGATCCAGCAATTACTTTTGATAAATTGGGGGTATGCTCTCATTGTCATTATTTTGATAGTACCGTTCATAATTATTGGTGGCCAAATGAAGTGGGGAAAAGGAAGCTGGATGCTATTATTAATGATATTAAAGAAAAAAATGCTAAAAAGTCCTATGATTGTATCATGGGGATTAGTGGGGGGGTCGATAGCAGTTATCTGGCCTTGGTTTTGAAGGAATATGGATTAAGAGTTTTAGCTGTACATGTCGATGCCGGTTGGAATTCAGAAATGGCTGTTTCTAATATTGAAAACGTTATCAATCATTGTAATTTCGATTTGCATACCCATGTAGTGAATTGGAATGACATGAAAAAATTACAACTCGCTTACCTGAAATCTGGTTTGGCAAATCAGGATGTACCTCAAGACCACGTTTTTTTTGCCGTTTTACATAAATACGCAGTTAAAACTAAAAATAATGTTTTCATGAGCGGTGGTAATGTTGCCACTGAATATATTCTTCCCCAATCCTGGCAGGGAAGTGCAATGGATAGAATAAATCTTAAAGCAGTATATAAGAAATTTGGTGGAGAACCATTAGAAGATTACGAAACTATTGGTTTTTGGGACTTATATGTTTTGTTCAGATTGAGAGGTATGAAGGAGGTTAGACCCTTAAATTATATGCCATATACCGTTAATGAAGCTATTGCCGAACTGGAAAAGGTGGGTTGGAGAAATTATGGACGTAAACATGGAGAATCCTTTTTCACTAAGTTTTTCCAGAATTATATCCTACCTGAAAGATATGGGTACGATAAGAGAATTGCTCATTTGTCTTCAAGAATTTTATCGGGAGAGATTACCAGGGCTTATGCTCTGGAAGTTTTAAACGAACCATTGTATGACCCTCAAGAATTGGAGATTGATAAAAAATACTTTTGTAAAAAATTGGGTATTTCATTAAGTGATTTGGATGGATATATTAAAGCTCCGCAACGATTTTACGATGAATTGCCAAATTGGGATCTACAAAGAAATTCCCTTAGATTTATTTCTGCTCAATGGTCGAAATTTAAAAGTAGGAAATGATTCAAATTGTAAATTATGGCGTAGGGAATTTTACGGCGGTTGCAAATATGCTCGATAGAATTGGAACTAAATGTGAAATTATAGCGGATCCAAATAACATTGTTTATGATGATTTCAGTAAGTTAATTTTTCCTGGAGTTGGTTCCTTTGATGCTGCTATGTCTCTTATAACTTCAAATGGGTGGGTTGACCCGTTAAATAAGTTTATTGAAAATCCTAACAATAAACTTTTAGGAATTTGTTTAGGAATGCAACTTCTTTTTGAAAAAAGTGAAGAAGGTCAGCTTCAAGGTATGAACTTTATTCCAGGAAAAGTAGTCAAATTTAATGCTTCTGATATAAATATTCGGATTCCTCACATGGGTTGGAATAATGTTGAATTAAAGGAAAATACAACCCTCTTTACAGATATTCCTATTCCAGCCAGATTCTATTTTGCTCACTCCTATCATATTTCTGATATTCAAGAAGATAATATTCTGGCAACTTGTACCTATGGTTACTCTTTTCCTTGTGCTGTAAAAAGAAATAATATATATGGCGTCCAATTTCATCCAGAGAAAAGCCATAAGTTTGGGTTAAAACTCTTAGAAAATTTTAACAGGCTTTAATTATGATAAAACCGAGAGTTATTCCCATACTTTTGTTGAAAAATGGAGGCTTATATAAGACATTGAAATTTGAAAAGCCAAAGTATGTTGGAGATCCATTAAATGCTATAAAAATATTTAATGAGAAGGAAGTTGATGAAATAATCGTTTTAGACATAGATGCATCGAAAAATAAAACGGAACCTGATTATCATTTAATTGAACAATTTGCAGGTGAATGCTTTATGCCGGTATGCTATGGTGGTGGTATTTCAAATTTTGGACAGGCTCAAAGAATTTTTTCGCTTGGTATTGAAAAAATTTCCTTGCAATCGTCTGTTTTGAATAATTTAGATTTAATTAGTGAAATTTCATCTGTATATGGAAATCAAGCCGTAGTTTTTTCAATTGACTTGAAAAAAAACCTATTTAGAAATTATAAACTCTTTTCAAGTTCAAATTCAAAGGCAAATGAAATTTCCTGGAAAAAAGTAGCTGTTGATGCGGTAAATGCGGGTGCTGGTGAAATACTGATTAATGCTGTCGATCGCGATGGAACGCTTCAAGGATTAGATATTGATATATTAGGTGAAATTAAGCCCCTACTTTCAGTTCCTTTAATATTTTGTGGAGGTTTAAATAGCTTGGAGAATATTAAACTCGCCGTTTCAAATGGAGCTGATGCCGTT
>JBILDL010000427.1:0-2853 GCA_044352635.1 Saprospiraceae bacterium
GAAGCCGAAAACCAATTCGGGTTCTTATTGGGGGCTTTTGAATACGGTGCGCCACCACATGGAGGTATTGCCTTTGGATTCGACAGACTGTGTGCCGTATTAAATGGCCAGAATTCTATCAGAGATTTCATTGCCTTCCCAAAAAATAATCAGGGTAGAGATATGATGATAGACGCTCCATCGGAAATTGCGTCAGCACAATTAGAGGAGTTAGCCTTGAAATTAAATGTAAAATAACACTTATGATACTTGTTATCTCAAGGTGGGGTAACAAGTATCTATATATTTTCAGTAATTACAATAATATCTCTCTGGCGGCTTTCATTGGAACCCCAACGCACTTTTTTTCCATATAAGTGAGCATTTTCTCAATTAATTCTCTGGTAGGTTCGTCCAGCTCAGCAAGATCCTTTTTAAAAACTTCGGACAAGGCTTTTTCTTTTATAGCTTTTATCTCATCTGGAAGGGAACTAAAAGCTTTTTCAATCTTTCGTTGTTTAAAAAGTCTGCTGAATTTTTCAATATTCGAGTCAATAACTTTTGTTGCTTTAATAACTTCTGCCTCTCTGAAGGCCATATTTTCACTGGCAACTTGACGAAGCGTCTCTATTTCGACGTAATGAACTTGTTTTAGTTCTGCTACCTCCATCGTTACATTATTTGGAACGGCCAAATCTATGATAACTTTGGGGTTTTTCTCATTTTGTACCAACGAAGTAAACACGTGAAGGTCAATGAGAGGTGTCGGAGAAGAGGTACAGGCAATTAAAGCATCAAAGCCCTGAGAGAATTCATTTAACTCACTAAGAAGCGAAGCTTTTCCGTTGGGAAATAATTTGGCTATCGATTGTGCTTTTGGTAGTGATCTATTGAAAATATGCACATTGGTAAAGGCATTACTATGAAGTATCTTTGCGACAATACCATTAGTTTGTCCGGCACCAATTAAAAGAATTCTGGCATCGGGTCGAAGAGCGTATCGGAGTAATTTTAAAACAGCTAAAGAAGCAACCGAAACGGGCTTTTCCCCAATTCGGGTAGTTGAAAACACCTCTTTAGAGGTTAGGACGGCCTGGTCCATTAAAAGGCGCAGAGCATCTCCGCATAAGCCCTGGGTTCTGGCAAATTCGTAGGCTTCCCTTAACTGTGAAAGAATCTGCCGCTCACCAACCACTAAAGAATCAACGGAAGAAGCGACATTAAAAAGATGAGACACCGCGTCTGTTCCCTGGAAAATTTTAACATTTTCCTTTAATATGGAATAATCTGATGTGGTTAATTGAGGAAGAAAGTGACGGTAAAAAGGAATGACAGTGTTTTCATTGGCATTAAACTCACCATATAACAAAAACATAACCCTATTACAGGTAGAAACATAAAATAACTCTTGAATATTGAAATTTTCTTTAGCACTGTGTAACAAATGAACTATGGTTTGCTCTAGTTCAGGCAATACAAATTTAGCTAAATCTCTGAGATTAGTGTGTTGATGAGAAAGCGTTATAATCTTATAATGTGAGAGCATAATACTTTAAAATTGTTGACAAAAGTAATCCATAGAAATGGTAGAACTGTCATACAATTGTAACAAGTAGTCAGACACTGTAATTTGGAATATTTCTAAACATTAAGGTTGAGTACTCAAGCTGTCAACAAAATAGTCAATAGCTAACGAGTAACCCATTAATCCAAGACCAATAATAACTCCTTTTGAAACGGGAGAAATGGTAGAATGATGTCTAAAAGGTTCCCTGGCGTGCACATTTGAAATATGTACTTCAATGACAGGCGTTGTAATGGCAGAGATGGCGTCTCTAATGGCAATAGAAGTATGAGTGTAAGCACCTGCATTTAGAATAATTCCTTGACAATCAAACCCTTTTTCATGTAATTTGTCAATGATTTCACCTTCATGGTTACTTTGGAAATAAGACAAGTTCAATGAGGGGTACTTTAGTTTGAGAGAAGAAAAAAAATCATCGAAAGATTGACTTCCATACACGGAGGGTTCTCTTTTGCCGAGAAGATTCAGATTAGGGCCGTTTATAATAAGCAGATCCATAATATTGAGCTGTTAATTTGCCAGATCAGAAAGGAATTTAATTCTAAAAATTCTAATTTCTTCCTCTGTGATATCCTCTTCTTGCAACGATTTAATAGCCGGTTTGAGTAAATCTGTTTCTGCCTCCATAAAATAATCATAAATTTCATCTCTTGTACCTTCGTCAATAGCCTCTTCAATATAATAATCTATATTTAATTTGGTACCTGATTCCACAATAGCCTCCATCTCAGTAAGAAGCTCATCTAACGAGAGTTGATTAGATTTTGCCAGGTCATCAAGCGGCATTTTTCTATCAATTCCCTGGATAATCTGCACTTTTACTTTTGATTTATTTGCTACCTGACGGATTAGAATATCGTCGGGTCTTTCCACTTCATTTTCTTCGACATATTTGCCAATGAGTTGAATGAACGGTTTTCCATAACGTATAGCTTTTCCTCTGCTGACGCCAGCGATCAGCGTCATATCATCTAAGGAAATGGGATATTGAGTTGCCATATCCTCTAAAGATGCCTCTTGAAAAATGACAAAGGGAGGAAGAGAAAGGCGTTTTGCCTCTTTCTTTCTAAGATCTTTAAGTAAACTGAATAAGACAGTATCAAGGGCTGCATGCTTGGAAGATTCCTCGATAAATTCAGCTGAAAGAGCTACAAAATCTTGATTAATAGGTATTTGCAAGGAAAAAGGTTCTTGAATAAACTGTTTTCCTTTGTCGGTCATTTTGAGGAGACCATAACTTTCAATATCCTTATAAAGGAATTCGTTCAGGAGGGCATGTCTGAAAACAG
>JBILDL010000428.1:0-2852 GCA_044352635.1 Saprospiraceae bacterium
TAAATTACCTTACGAGAAGTTGATCCAGTTGGATAATTTCAAGGAAAAATCAATTAATAACCTTAAAATCGCTATCGATAAGGCTAAAACTAATCCAATTCATCGATTTTTATATAGCTTAGGCATCCATCATTTAGGTAAAAAAGCTTCCAGACTATTAGCTTATGAAATAGATAGTGTACTGGAATTGGCCTCCTGGAACAAAGATCGCTTTCTTCAAATAAAAGATATTGGTCCTGTTGTCGCGGATAATGTTATTGCGTTTTTTCAGGATCAGGCGAATATTGCTCTGTTGGAAAAACTGGAAGAACTGGGTGTTAATCTGAAGGCCACCGTTGAGGATAGACCAAAGGAGGTTAATGCAGACAGTCCGTTTAATGGAAAAACCATCTTATTTACCGGAACACTCATGGTGATGGGAAGAAAAGAGGCACAGGAAAAGGCAGAAATGGCGGGAGCGAAAAATATAAGTGCCGTAAGTAGTAATCTAGATTTTCTTGTGGTGGGCGAAAAAGCAGGTTCGAAGCGCAAGAAAGCAGAGGAAATTCCATCCATAACCATTTTGACGGAAAATGAATTCATAGCCTTGCTAAACAGTGAGACGTCACCATGATACCCTTGAAGGACTTAATTTATTGCATAAATCGGTCAAGATAAGGTGTCATTACAGTAGCAATAACGGCAGTGGCCATGTTTTTTGCATCGGCACCTACCATTCCTTTTTGAAGAAAATGATCTTCTATTCGGATAAAAGATTGAAAATAGGCAATTTTCAAGGCAGTCAGCATTCGCACATTAATTGGATCTTTTTTGCCCCATAGCTCCAGTTTTTCCCAGACCTGTACCTCCCATTGTAAAGCATTTTTAGACGATGCGGCGTCTAATGCCTGGGTACTATTATACAAAAAAGCTCTTTCTTCTGCCGCCTGGAATAATTCCTGTTGATCGGGTTGTTTTCCGCCTAAATAAACCATTATGTTATTTAATAAACGGAAATCCTGCCAATCCATAGCATAGTCACAGCCGCTGATAGCTGCATTTTTCACTTTAGCATCATTGAATCTATTTACAGCAGCCTGGGTTTCTTTTCTGTGCGCATTAAATAACCAGCAAGGTGTGGGTATGGTATTATCGGGCGTACTGTGAATATAAAAAAGGTGCAGTATCAACTGTTCAATATTGGGATAGGAATAAACCGCCTTAAAGTCAAAAAAAGGCATGTTGGGTGGCGATTTTGATAGTCCGGAAAAGGCTCCTTTGATAGCTGCATTCATTTTTAAATCAACCTCTTTTCCTGCTCCATTTTTTAAAAATGTCAAATAGGCGGAATATGCTTTTGCCAGGGGGTCTGAAAATTTATTGATAGCAACAAAAGGATCACTTATTTCTGGCATCCTGTCTATTATAGAAGATAATTTGTCCAAATCAACCGCCGAACCTGTTTTTATCTCATTTTTTGAGGTAAAAGACTTCATTTCCGGGAGATTTTTCAAGGCATTTTCAAAAGAAACCCTGGTTGCTTCATTGTAATATCCTGACAAAACGCCAGGATAGTAGTTTTCACTTTTCAATATTTTCTGTAAAGATAAAACGGAGGTTCTTTTGAGGGTAGAGAGAATATTTGGGGTAGCTCCTATTTTAGCATCCATAGTTTTTGGAGGCCAAAAAGAAGTTGCCTCCTCCGTTATTACAGAAGGTGCGTCACCTTTTACACTCAGAGCACTTATTGTATTTTGTTTAATATCGGAAAGCACTTGGTTCGATTCAAATGCGCCAATGGGAAAAGTAGCCATTTCATTCAGTTCCCGGGCAAAGGCATCAGAAAAGCCCTTACTTTTTAAAAGCTCTAACTCTTTTCTGGCTTCTTCCAGCGTTCGGAATGGACCCGCTACTATTTTTAATACCTCTGTTTGAGGAAAGGCAAATAGAGAGGAAACGGCTTCAAATTTAGACCAATTTACCTGCTTGTTCTTTTCAATAGAGCCCAGTTGAACATAATATTTTGCGGAGCCTTTACTTATATCTTTACTAGCGAGATCAGCTTTAGTGAATCCAAGTCTTTTGATATTTGCCAAAGCTTCTTCTGCCTTTTCTCTGGTTTCAAACCCCAGTAGAAAAACATCGGCACGGGTTGCGTCCGTTTTTTTTGCATGTAAAAAGCCTAAATGAGAAATTTTAATAAAATCATTGTAGGATGGGTTTGAAAAATTTCCTAAATGCACATATAACTGAGCATTTTGCTGAGCAAAATTTGCATTCACAAAAATAAAGAGACATAGAATAACTGAAAATATTTTATTCATGATAAGGGGGGATATTCGCAGGAAAGTTTGAACATTTAGTTCAGTGAAAATTGCATTAACTTTTCCGCAGTATGATAAAACATTAACTCTGACACAAATGGATGCATGTAATCGGCTAAGGGCATATTAGCAATGATTTCCATTACTTCAAATTCCGATTGAGCTTCAACGACTACCCATAAAACAGATCTATCCATAGATAGCGCATAAGAACGAACCTTGCCAACGGCCAATAATTCGTCGATATGCAAGCGCTGACTTGGTATTAAAGCGATGAAATCATCATCAAATTCCTCTGGCAATTCAAATTCTACCATAAAAGGCTTCTTCATCGAGTATAGATTTAACCTTTAATTCTTGATTAACGAATAATAATTTAAATTTAGTTGATTTTTTTCAATTAATTTATTTTTATAAACTAATCGATGTAAAATCCCATCTTTCCCATTTGATAATCTCTCATCGCTTCCATAATTTCAGTTTGAGAATTCATGACAAACGGACCATACTGAGCCAGTGGTTCTTCAATGGGTTCACCGCATAAAACAA
>JBILDL010000429.1:0-2846 GCA_044352635.1 Saprospiraceae bacterium
TCAGATACGGTTACGGTCCTTGAAAAAATAGGGCACTTCCTGGACGATGAAGTGCAACGCCTTCACACCTGGTATAAACCTGACGGGCATTCAAATATTCAAATTAATGATCTTATTTATGATAATCTGGATATTCAACGTCTGTTGCGAAGGGCCTGCAAAAAATTTGATGGCGGCTATGTAATGGCTGGCCTCATAGGTCACGGTGACGCTTTTGTCATACGAGACCCCGCCGGTATAAGGCCCGCATTCTATTATGCAGATGAAGAAATCGTGGTGGTCGCCTCGGAAAGACCGGCTATTCAAACCTCTATGGAAGTCAATTTTCATGACATTAAGGAGGTCAAACCGGGTCATGTCCTCATCATAAGAAAGAATGGAAGCCTGGAGGAACTTCCCTTCATTGAGCCAAGAGAAATAACGCCCTGTTCTTTTGAACGAATCTATTTTAGTAGGGGTAACGATAGGGATATCTATTTGGAAAGAAAGGCTTTAGGTAAAAAACTTATCCCTCAAATTTTGGAAAGTATTGATTACGATTTTGAAAATACCGTGTTTTCTTTCGTTCCCAATACGGCCGAAACGGCTTTCTTTGGAATGATTGAGGGAATTTATGATAGCCTGAATGTGGTTAAAACAAAAAAAATACAGGCTCTTCTGGAAAATGGACCTGTAGATGATGTGGTGCTGCAAAAAATAATGAACTTAAAGCCCCGTATCGAGAAATTGATTCTCAAAGATGCTAAAATAAGAACTTTTATTGCCGATTCGCAAACAAGGGGCAAACTCGTCTCCCACGTATATGATATTACTTACGGTTTAGTTAAAAATGACGTGGATACCCTGGTTTTACTCGATGATTCTATCGTTAGAGGAACCACTCTCCGCGATAGTATTATTCATATTGCCTCTACCTTGAAACCTAAAAAAATTATCATTGCCTCTACGGCTCCTCAAATTAGATTTCCGGATTGTTATGGCATCGATATGTCTAAAATGGGCGAATTCGTTGCCTTTAAAGCCTTGGTGAAGCTGTTGGAGGAAAATAATAAAATGAACTTACTCCAGGAAACTTATTTGAAATGTAAAGAAGTGGAGTTTTCATCTGCAGCATTAGCTGAAAATCAGGTGAGTAGATTGTATGAATCTTTTTCTTATCAGGAAATTTCCGATAAAATTGCTGAAATAGTTACGCCGCCTGATACAAATATCGACATTGAGGTGATTTACCAAACCATTGCCGATTTACACGAAGCCTGCCCTGACCACAAAGGTGATTGGTATTTTTCAGGTAAATATCCTACGCCAGGTGGGGGCAGAGTCGCGAATAGGGCTTTTATTAACTATATGGAGAAAAAAGATGTGCGAGCTTATTGAGTAAGTTTTCGCCATCTTTTTAAACGTTCGCCCGCTAAAGCCAGGGTTTCTTCTTTTTTTGCAAAACAAAAACGGATAATTCGGGCATTTGGTGGATTATGATAAAATGAAGATAGGGGAATGGCTGCGACGCCTACCTCCTTAACGAGCCATTCAGTAAATTCAATGTCACTCTCCGAACTGAGTTCACTATAATCGCAACATTGAAAATAAGTACCTTCACAGGATAATGGTTTCAATCCTGTTCCTGAAATCAACTCTAAAAAATAATCCCTTTTTTCTTCATAAAAATGGTTCAGTTTCATGTATTGTCCGGGATCTTCCATATAATCTGCCAGTGCATATTGTAAAGGTGTATTGACTGAAAAAACATTGAATTGGTGAACTTTTCTAAATTCTTTGGTCAATAATGGAGGTGCAACCACATACCCGATTTTCCAACCTGTCACGTGATAGGTTTTGCCAAACGAGAATATGGCAAAGCCTCTTGCTCTTAATTCGGGATAATTTAAAATGCTTTCATGCTTTTTTCCATCAAAAATGAGATGCTCATACACCTCATCACTAAGTAAATAAACTTCAGTGTTAGACAAGACTTGTTGCAAATTCAGCATATCGTTTGCTGACCATATTCTACCTGTAGGATTATTTGGGGTGTTTATTATAATCAGTTTTGTTTGGGCGCTAAACATTTTTCTAACAAGGCTCCAGTCAATGGTATAATCTGGTCCCTCGAGTATTATAGGTTTTGCTATGCCACCACATAATTCAATAGCTGGTCGATAGGAGTCGTAGGCTGGTTCAAAATAGATAACCTCATCTCCTGGTCTGATTAAGGTAGAAATGACGGTAAAAATCCCCTGGGTTCCACCTGCTGTTACCGTTATTTCATCTTCTTCATGTAAATGAATGCCGTAAAGTGCATTAAATTTTTCTGACAATCGCTCTCTGAGCACGGGAACCCCCGTCATTTGAGCATACTGATTTTTCCCTTGATAAAAATACTGGGTGGCTAGTTCAAGTAAGTAAGGGTCAGGTTCAAAATCGGGAAAGCCCTGCGATAGATTGACCGCACCAAATTCTTTAGCCATATTTGACATAACAGTAAAAATAGTAGTGCCAACATTGGGTAATTTGGAATTAAAATACATTGTTTATTTGTTGTAGGCGTTATATATCTTGGTGATACCCTTTGCTAAATCTTTATCTTTTTGTGTAATTACATTTCCTGCATCATGGGTTGTTAAACGGATGTCCACTTTATTCCAGCTATTTGACCAATTGGGATGATGGTTCATTTTTTCCGATAGTAGTGCAATTTGCGTCATAAAACTAAAAGCCATAGAAAAATTGTCAAATTGGAAATGTCCAATGAGCGTATTTGATTCTTCTTTCCAATTTGTCATAAAATCGTTTTAATGGTTTAGCTGAAATAAGGCGTCATCTAGGTTAACAAACAATTGTTCTAC
>JBILDL010000430.1:0-2843 GCA_044352635.1 Saprospiraceae bacterium
CCAGTGCAAAGATATTTACATCTTGCGATTCCATACCTAAGGTAGCGTCAACCAATAAGATACAGACATCACATTCCTCCATCGCTTTAATAGCGCGCATAACTGAATAAAATTCAAGGTCTTCATGAACCTTTCCTTTTTTTCTTATACCTGCGGTGTCTATGAGAATAAATTCCTTACCAAATTTCTTGTAATGACTATCTATGGCATCGCGGGTAGTTCCGGCAATTTCGGTCACAATATTTCTATCTTCTCCCAAAAAAGCATTGGTGAGGGAAGATTTTCCTGCATTTGGCTGACCGACAATGGCAAAACGCGGAATTTCATCAGTGGGCGCTTCTTCTTCATGAATATGCTCAACCACGGCGTCTAAAATTTCCCCCGTTCCCGATCCTGTGATGGAAGAAAGGAAGAAGACATGTTCGAAGCCAAGGGCATAAAATTCATTAGCCTCCAGCAAGCGGTTACCGTTATCGACTTTATTAATGGCCAGAAAAACAGGTTTATCTGTTCTTCGCAACATATCAGCTACCTCATCATCAAGGTCAGTGATACCGGTAGTAACGTCAACCATAAAAATGATGGCTGCTGCTTCGTCGATAGCAATTTTCACTTGCGTTCTGATGGCCGATTCAAAAATATCCTGGGAATGCTTAACAAAACCGCCAGTATCAACGACGGTAAAATTTTTACCGTTCCAGTAACTTGGACCATATTGTCTGTCTCTGGTTACGCCTGAAACGTTATCAATAATGGCTTTTCTCTCGCCAATTAAACGATTGTATAGGGTTGATTTTCCTACATTGGGTCGGCCAACAATGGCCACTATATTATTCATGTTTGACTTTTCAAAAACTAAATGAAAGGGTAAAAATACGTTTTATACCCCAATTATCCTTCATATCCGAACTGCTTTAATGAGTGTTCATCATCGCGCCAATTCTCTCTTATTTTAACGAACAGCTCTAAATAAACTTTAGAGGCTAAAAACTTTTCAATATCCATTCTCGATGCCTCACCCAGGGCTTTTAAGGAACTTCCCCCCCGACCAATTAAAATGGGTTTCTGGCTTTTTCGTGAAGCAAAAATAGTGGCTTGTATCATTACAATGGGTTTTCCCGAGTTGGTTACGTCTTCTTTGAAAGACTCCACCCGTACTTCCACCGAATAAGGTATTTCTTGCTTATATTGAAGTAAAATTTTCTCGCGAATAATCTCTGCCACAAAGAAACGCTCATTTCTATCGGTTAGCTGATCAGCTGGGTAATATTCAGGGCCTTCAGGAAGATTTTCCTTGATAAAGGTCAATAAATCTTCCGTTTGGGTTTGCCTGAGGGCAGAAACGGCGAAAAAATGAGCATTGGGAAATATATTTCTCTTCCTCTCAATCCATCCCAAAATTTCATCGCGGGTGAGTAAATCTATTTTATTTAATACTAAAACTAAGGGGATTTCTAAAGTATTTAACGATTCGTGAAGTGCCTCCAAACTATTGTCAGGTTCTGAAAACTCTGATACCCAGACTAATAAATCAGCATCCTCAAAACTTCCCCTGACAGAACTATTCATTGTTTTTTGCATCCTGTAGGCTGGATTATCAATGAAACCAGGGGTGTCAGAAAAAATAAGTTGAAAATTTTCGCCACTTAAAATGCCTAGTATTCTGTGCCTTGTCGTTTGTGGTTTAGGTGTGATGATAGACATCTTTTCTCCCACTAAGGCATTCATTAGTGTTGATTTACCCACATTGGGTTTACCAATAATATTTACAAAACCGCTTTTAAACATTTTGCAAAGGTAATCATTCGAATAACTTTAAACCTACATTGAGGGTAAAGATTTTATGGAACCTTCAATTCGCTCCTCAAGTAATTTGAAAATATAGGGTGGTTTGAATATTCGCCAATTAAAAGTATTGTAATCTGTACCCATAAAAAACAGGTGATGGATGCGCGCATCTTTGAAATCGTTGTAAACATGTTTCGGCAGATTCAACAAGGCCACCCAACCTCCTTCCTCTGATACTTCTTCCACCCATTCCTGATAATAATCGTCATCGCCACTGTGAAACGTTAATATATTTTCGCCGATAAGTATATAATGTACAATGCCCAAAGCTAACATTTTATCAATGATAGTCCTTTTTAAAATCTGACAATCTTCCTCGATACAATCATTCCATTCGCCCAGGAATTCGATGATGGTAAATTTTAAATCATAATCAACCCATAATATTTTAAGATATAAGGTCTCCGAACCCATATCATCCCACTGCGGGTGGATTAAATAATTATAGATTTTATTATCAAAATAAAATTCGTTGTAAGTTCTATTAAAAAAAGGCGACCTTTCGTCTTTTGCTGCGGAATAATCATCTATCCATTTGAAAAAAGGTTCAATATCATGCATATCTTTAGGTATTTAATTATTGAAAATCTCCCTTTAATCGACAACAATGATAAAAATTATAATCACTGGGCCTGAATCAACGGGAAAATCAACGCTGACCAAAAGTCTATCTAACTACCTTAAGGAACCTTTTGTTCCAGAATTCGCACGTTATTTTATACCTACTTTGAAAGAATCATATACAGCATCGCATCTGGTGGATATGGCTCGGGGACAGCTTTTCTGGCATCAATTATATAGGTCAAATGCTAACAAAGTACTCCTTTGTGACACTGGCGTGGAAGCCATAGATATTTGGTTTCAATATCGTTTTGGTAGTATTGACCCACAAATACGGGCGCTTTTTATAGCCGATGAAGAGTGTGTTTATTTAGTGTGCAAACCTGATATACCTTGGGAGGCAGACCCTTTGCGGGAGACTCCACATCTTAGAC
>JBILDL010000431.1:0-2836 GCA_044352635.1 Saprospiraceae bacterium
CAGAAAGTGCTTTTTTTACCGCGGCAAGGGCATCGACTCTGCCATAACCATACACCGGGTTTGGATAACTACCCCCGCTGATATTGGAACAAACCTGGGAACTATAAAGTGGAAGGGAGGTTTCCCGAATGATTTGTTCCACCTTGTCAACTTGACCTATTAAGGATGCGTTGGCTGAAAAAAGAAGCGCTGCCAGTCCTGCAACATGTGGGCCTGCCATACTTGTACCACTTAATAAACCATATCTATTTCCTGGTAGAGCCGATTTTATACTTACTCCCGGAGCGGATACATCGGGTTTAATTACTTTTTTGCCTTGAATGAGTGCAGGGCCCCTTGAAGAAAAAGTAGCAATGCTATCATTGGAACGGGTAGCGCCAACGGAAAATGCACCGCTCACGGTAACAGGTATTTCATTCATGGTTTCGCAGCCACCTCCATCATTTCCTGCTGAGACCACTATCATTATTCCCGCTTTTCGCAATAAAGAAATAGCCTTTTCAAAAAGTTCAACATGATTATTTAAACAACCTTCCATGGTAGGACATGACCATGAATTATTTATCACATGGGGGGCTAATAAAGGATTAGGATTTTTTCCAGATAAATCTCTGGGGGCTAAAAACCAATCAAAACAAGCCAGATAGGAAAATGGATTTCCATATCCACGATCCATGTTGCGCGCACCTATCCAGGTTGCACCAGGAGCAACACCTATGGAAGTACCTGAAAGGTTCTTTCCCACCATCGTTCCCATGGTGTGGGTTCCGTGAACATCATCATCGCAAGGTATTTTGATAGAATAACCACAAGGATTTAGCGTGTCTTTGTTTAAGGGAGATGCCTTGTCTATGGCATCAAACCAATGGTAATCATGTTTAACGGTTTCTTTTGAATTCCCCCGATAGGCACTCACCAGATCAGGATGTGACCAGTCATAACCTGTGTCTTGCCCGGCGATGACGATTCCCTTTCCTGTTATCCCCATAGCCCAAACAGCTGGAGCCTTTATTTTTTCAATACCCCATTCTGATGCGCTTCGCAAAGATTGATTTTCCAAGGAACGCTGGTTTGGGGTTACAAAAATTTCGGGATTATCATATATAAAGGCAACCTCCTTTCTGTTAATAACTTCATAGACTTGTGATTTATCCAATGAAACCAAAAGGGCATTAACGAGCACATTTGATTTATAGGAAATGCCTTTGTCAGTTAACCATTTTTGGACGGCATATTGGGAAATACGGGCATTTTCCTGCAGCGCTTTAAAAATAAAAGAGCCCTTCTGATTTTTATCCCAATGTGACCTATAGGAGGAAAGGTCCATCTTTTGGTCGTGAAACTGAATAATTACTTCTGTTTTTTCTTTTTTCAATCCTTCTTTTTTCAATCCTTCACTCAATTTGTATAAGCTATTTGAAGATTGAGAAAATAGAAAAGAGCAATAAATAAGGAATATTAAAAGTAAAATAACCTTGCTTTTGGACATAAAACTAATTTTGAAGCAATTTGCATTCTTTTATTTTATTTTTTATGATTTTTTAACGTAAATAAATTGCAGTTCCGAATAAAATAATACATATTTGTAGTAAGAGCTTTAAAAAAATCTATTAAAGACTGATTTTCAGTCACAGAGAGGCAAACACACACATTATGAACCCATCCATTACGGTTTACAATGCTTTCACAGGTATGTCCATATCTGAGAGGCAACAACTCCTTCTTTTTATGAAGGCACACGTCGGTGAAAACGGCGAAACCCCCTACGATTTGGCATTAGATTATGCCCTGAAATTAATTCCTTCTTTCGGCGGATTTGTATTAGTTGCTTATCAGGACATTTTCCCCATAGGATGTCTGATAGTTAATAAAACAGGTATGGAAGGTTTTGGTCCGGGTCACATCATTTCTATTGCCTATCAGCACCCACAGTTCATGTCCTATCCTGAAATCATGGATCTGCTAATTGCCAGAGCTATGGAATTTACAGGCGGTGACATTAGTTATTATCTTAGACCTAATGGTTTACAAGCTGAATTTATTCATCAATTCAAAGAAGCAATAAATCAGTTGCATTTTAAAAAATTGAAGACTGTCGTGGCTGCCATAGCTTAATAAAAGTAATGGTTTTGGTCACCCTTCATTTTATCCTATTAATTTAAAAAAATATACGACATTTGCAGAAAAAAAATTGACTAAAAAGCCTTCTTCAAACCAGTTAGATGCACAACTGCTAAAACGTGTTTTAGCAGAGGCAGCGCCATATAAATCACTGTTGTTAAGTACTACTTTAATGGCAATTTTGCTGGCACCCCTGGCCACAATACGTCCTTGGCTGGTTCAAAAAATGGTTGACGAGCATATTATTTATTCCGATGTTGAGGGTTTATTAAAACTGTCAATCATTTTTATCATAGTCTTATTTTTACATGCTTTTTTGACTTATTTGTTCACCTATTTGAGTGGGGTTCTCGGACAAGCAGTAGTTAGAGATTTACGTATAAAGATTTTTAATCATATAAATAGATTCAATCTTTCTTATTTTGACAAAACCCCTATAGGAACTTCCACTACCCGCACCATTAACGATGTCGAAACGATAAATACCGTTTTTTCCCAAGGGGTCATCACTATCATTGCTGATATCTTAACACTGATTGTCGTTTTAGCTATAATGTTTATAACCAGTTGGGAATTAACCTTAATAGCACTGACAACTTCTCCATTTTTAGTCATTGCCAGTTACATATTTAAAGAGAAAGTAAAAACATCCTTTCAATCGGTCAGAACGGAAATTTCAAGAATGAATGCTTTTTTGCAAGAGCAAATTTCAGGC
>JBILDL010000045.1:0-9661 GCA_044352635.1 Saprospiraceae bacterium
AAACCTGGGTTACCTTACCCTTGCATAAGTTGACGACCGAAAAATATGCTTTAATTAAAACAGATGATTCAGATGAAATGGATAGGTAAATTGTTCCTTTGCGTATCTTTTTGTTTCCTAATTATCCCTTCCATATTTGCCCAAAAAAAAGAAGAGGAAAAAAAAACAAAAAAAGATTCAATCTGGGATATTGGTTTGGGTATCGGAGTTGATGGTGTACAACTTTTACAACTAAACCCCCGCGTTGGTTCAGGCCAGAATAGAGTAGGGTTTGGCGGTGCGATTAATTTCAGTGCAAAATATAAAAAAAAGAGAGCAGTTTGGGATAATACTTTTGTTTCTCAATTTGGCGTCCAGCGATTAGGTGCAGGTGTTATTGGGCAAGGAACTCTTACCAAAGTACCCTTTCAAAAATCAATTGATGAAATAAGAATGGACTCCAGATTGGGTATCAAGGCATCGGGGAAATCCAAATTATCTTATGCTTCAGGTGTTAATTTTATCAGCCAGATTGCTCCTACTTATAAAGGGCCAGCTACTTTTCCTGGAAATTTTCTCAAAAAATTAGATGGGAAAGATACCCGATTACAATCCTTGTTTTTTTCACCTGCTCAGATTAGTGTTTCAGCCGGTATGGATTTTAGGCCCAATGATAAATGGGCTATTTATTATTCACCTCTGGCAGGTCGATTTATTATTGTTAATAATGATGAGATTGCCTTCTTAGGCGTTCATGGTAATCCTGTAGAAAAATCATCCGCCGGAACTATCATTTCAGCAGAAAACATTGATAAACAGTTAGGTACCTTGTTAAGATTAAGTTATAAAACGAAATTTTTAGAAAATAAATTCACTTACGCCTCTGCTATTCAATTATATTCAAACTACCTAAAGGATTTTAAATACGTAGATTTACAGTATTGGACAAATGATTTAAGTATGAAAATAATTAAGGGATTTCAACTTTCTTTAACAGTAAATGCTTATTATGATCGTGACGTGTTGGTGCAAATTACCGATTACAGCCAACCGAATGGCGTAAGAGGTCTTGGAAGAGCTGTCAGTATTAACCAGCAAATGCTTATGAAATATGCCCTAACATTTTGAAACGAGTCTAAAAACACCTGAAAATATTATTTGGATGAATGAGAAAAAATTATTCCTTTTGGATGGACACGCATTGGTATATCGAGCTCATTTTGCCTTTATCACCAGGCCTTTGATAAATTCAAAAGGTTTGAATACTTCTGCAATTAACGGATTTACCAGAATGTTATGGGATCTTTTGAGGACAGAAAAACCTACCCATATAGCTGTTGCTTTTGACCCTCATGGTCCAACTTTCAGACATGAACAATATCCAAAGTACAAAGCAAACAGAGAGGAACAGCCAGAAGATATTGGTGTGGCAATTCCCTGGATTCAAAAAATATTGAAGGGTTTTCATATTCCCATTCTTTGTGTTCCCGGTTTCGAAGCAGATGATGTCATTGGTACCATTGCCAAAAGAGCGGGTGATGATGGTTTTACCGTTTATATGGTCACTCCTGATAAGGATTATGGTCAGTTGGTTTCGCCTAATATTATCATGTATAAACCTTCCCGACAAGGCAACGGTATAGAATTACTCGGGGAAAAGGAAATTTGTGAAATGTGGGATATTCAAAACGTAAATCAGGTCATTGATATCCTTGGTTTACAAGGGGATAGTGTCGATAATATTCCCGGCGTTCCCGGTATTGGTCCTAAAACGGCGGCAGCATTATTAAAGGAATATGGTACGCTCGAAAATATATTAGCCAATGCTCAAAATATAAAGGGTAAAAATGGGGAACGATTGGTAACATTTGCTGATCAGGCCCGCTTGTCCTATCAGTTGGCGACGATTGACATAAATGTACCCATAGAATTTAATGTAACAGATCTGCACCTCGATCCTCTCGATAGAACAGTATTGGCAGATCTCTTTAGGGAATTAGAGTTTAGGTCTATTTCTTTGAATATTCTGGGACCTGACCCTACGACAAAACCTATTCCTGCAAATACTTCAGCCCAGGGTTCGTTTGATTTTCCCGAAGAAAAGGAAGTTGAACCTACGACTGAAAATATAACTGAAAAAACAGCTAGGATTGCCAATTTTAATATTGAAAATACGCCCCACACCTATTATTTGGTTGAAGAGATTGCAGAAATAAAAAAGTTGGTCGGGGAACTTTTACAACAAGATACCCTCTGCTTTGACACAGAAACAGATAATATTGATGCTACCTTAGCCAATCTGGTGGGTATTTCTTTTGCTTACAAAAAGGGCATCGCATGGTATATATCCATTCCGGCAGATAGAAAAATCGCTATGGAAATAGTTGACATATTAAGACCTGTGCTGGAAAATAATCGAATAATATTGGTCGGTCAGAATATTAAGTTCGATGCCATGGTCATGAAAAATTATAGCGTGGAACTCCCAGGTCCGTTCTTTGATACTATGATTGCCCATTATCTTCTGGAACCTGAAATGAGGCATAACATGGATTATCTTTCAGAGTCTTACCTCGATTATAAACCTGTTTCTATTACTTCGCTGATTGGCAAAAAAGGGGCGGGGCAGAAGACCATGAGAGATATTGAGGTAAATGATGTTAAAGAATATGCAGCGGAAGACGCAGATATAACGATGCAGCTGAAAAATCATTTAGAGCCTTTGTTGATAAAAGAAAATTTATATGAGCTGTTTAATAATCTTGAAGCGCCGTTATTAAAGGTTTTAGCCGATATGGAATATGAAGGTATCCGTGTAGATGTCGATTTTTTAAATACTTATTCTATTCAACTCAAGGAGGAGATAAAACTTCTTGAAAATAAAATTTACGAGCTCGCAGGCGCTTCATTTAATATTGCTTCACCTAAGCAAGTAGGGGAAATTTTATTCGACAAATTAAAAATACCTTATAAATGGAGGAAAACTAAATCGGGGCAATATGCTACGGATGAGGAAAAACTGGCGGAACTGGACGGGCAACATGCCATCATTGGAGAAATTCTAAACCACAGGGGTCTGTCAAAACTTAAATCTACCTATGTTGACGCTCTTCCCAATATGGTGAACCCGAACTCCAAAAGAATTCACTCTTCATTTAATCAGGCATTGACCGCAACGGGAAGGCTTAGCTCCAATAATCCAAATTTACAGAATATTCCCATTCGAACAGAGGAAGGAGCCAGAGTAAGGGAAGCGTTTATACCACGGGACGAAAATCATGTGTTGGTAGCAGCAGATTACTCACAAATAGAGCTACGGATCATTGCAGAAATAAGTGGGGATGAAGGAATGTTGGAGGCCTTTCAAAAGGGGCAGGATATTCACAGGGCAACAGCAGCCAAAGTATTTGGCATTCCTTATGAGGAGGTTTCTAAAGAGCAAAGATATAGAGCTAAAACAGTTAATTTTAGTATTATTTATGGTGCCGGATCTACTAACCTTTCAAAGCAGTTGGGTATTTCCCGCAATGAATCGAAAGCGTTGATTGATGCTTATTTTTTACAATATCACGGTCTAAAATCCTATATGGAGAAAACCGTTGATATGGCCCGTAAAAAAGGTTATGTCATGACATTAATGGGTCGAAAAAGATTATTAAGGGATATTCATTCAAATAGCTCGCTGGAAAAAAGTAATGCAGAAAGAATGGCCATTAATACGCCAATTCAAGGTTCAGCTGCCGATTTAATTAAAATGGCCATGCTTTCTATTCATAAAGAATTGAAAAATGGAAACTGGGGTGCGAAAATGATTCTTCAGGTACATGACGAATTGGTTTTTGATGTACCAAAAGCGGAAGTTGAAAAATTATCAGTGCTCATAAGAGATAAAATGTGTCATGCAATGCCTTCTTTGAAAGTTCCTATAGAGGTTGAGGTAAAAAGTGGAAATAATTGGCTGGAGGCGCATTAGCCATTATTATCCTTATTTTTGTATTAGATGGGAAAATATTACGTCACAAATGAAATTTTCAGAGGTTGTAGGTCAGGAAAGGGTTAAGGACAATATTCGAAGCATGATAATACAGCATAAAGTTCCTCATGCTGTGTTGCTTTTAGGTTCTTCAGGTGTTGGCGCTTTGCCTTTGGCTATCGCTATGGCCCATGCCATGGTTTGCCCAAGCCCGGTTCAGGGAGAAGCCTGTGGTGCCTGTCCGTCTTGTAACCGCTCTTTTAAATACCTTCATCCAGACGTTCATTTTGCTTTTCCAACAACAGGAAAAGATGTCACCAGTGATAATCTATTGCCAGTTTGGCGAAACCTTTTGATGAAAAAGCATTATTTTACAAAAGATGACTGGATTAATGAAATTGCCGCCGACAATAAACAAGCCAACATCAATAAAGAGGAATGCTTTAACATTAGAAGAAAATTAAGCCTTAAATGTGCCGAGGCTGAGGTGCGCGTAATGATTATCTGGTTGCCGGAATACTTAGGTAAAGAGGGCAATAGATTGCTGAAAATACTGGAGGAACCTCCTCCAGATACTCATTTTATTCTAGTTGCAGAACAATCAGATCAAATATTGCAAACGATTATGTCTCGTTGCCAATTGATTAAAGTACCTTTGTTGACTGACGAGGTATTGGATAAAACACTGAAGAGCATTTATCCTTCCGTTACCGACTTACAACTCAATACCGTTATTCAACTGGCTAACGGTAGTTTCTCTGAAGCCATTGCTTTAATGGCAGAACAGGAAGATCTGAATGCTGGTATTCTGATTGACTGGATGAGAAAATGTTATAAAGGAAATGGATTGGAAATGAGCCGATGGGTTGATGAAATTGCCGTTTGGACAAAGGAGAAACAAAAAATATTTATTAGATATAGCTTACATTTTTTTAGAGGTCTTTTGGTCTTACCTATTTTAGGTCAGGAAAAATCAAATATACCTAAGGAAATGATAGCTACTTCAGAAAAGTTAAGAGCCATTCTGACCGATAAACAGTTGGAACAAATGACTCATTTAGCCGATGAGAATTTTGCACATTTGGAAAGAAATGCAAATCCTAAAATTTTGTTTTTAGATTTGTCCATTAAATTTCATCAGATTATGCAAAATAAATTTTTTAATGTATAGCCTTTTTATCCATAGTTAATTTGGGGGAAGGCCGTATAGGGAACAATTATAAATAATAAATTATGGGATGTGCAGGTTGTACAGTGTGTAATACAAGTGATGGTGAGGTAAAAGGTTGTAAAAGTAACGGTAGTTGTGCTACGGGTTCATGTAATAGACTCAATACTTATGATTGGTTGTCTGCTTTGGATGTTCGCGATGCTTATCCGTTCGATTTAGTGGAGGTGAGTTTCAAAAATGGCTCACATAAAGGCTTCTTTATTCTCGAAAATTTACCTGAAATTTATGTTGGCGCCGATGTTGTCGTAGAAACCGGAACAGGGTATGACGTTGGCAGAGTTACCTTGATGGGGGAGCTTGTTCGCTTACAATTAAAGAAAAAAAGGGTAAGAGAAAATACGGTCTTTACGTCGGTTATTCGATTAGCCAATGAACGTGACCTGGAAAGATTGGATGATGCCCGTCAACAGGATATTCCAACACTAATCAAAGCCAGAGCTATTTCCAGGTCATTAGATTTAGATATGAAAATCGGAGATGTTGAATATCAGGGAGATAAGAGAAAGGCTACCTTTTATTATACGGCAGATGGCAGAGTGGATTTCCGTGAATTGATTAGAATCTTTGCGAGAGAATTTAGAGTTAAAATTGAAATGAGGCAAATTGGAGCGAGGCAAGAATCTTCCAGAATTGGGGGCATTGGTTCTTGTGGAAGAGAATTATGCTGTTCCACCTGGTTGTCCGATTTCAAATCAGTGTCAACAACAGCAGCCAGATATCAGAATCTGGCTATTAATCAGGCAAAATTGTCAGGTCAGTGTGGTAGGTTAAAATGCTGTCTCAATTTTGAACTGGATACCTACATGGAAGCCATAGAATCGTTCCCGGAGCGTGCAGATAGAATAGAAACATTAAAGGGAAAAGCTATTTTAGTTAAAACGGATATCTTTAAAGGTCTTCTTTTTTATGCATACGAACAAGACCACGGAAGAGGTAAATTATACCCTCAGACGATAGACATGGTTAAAGAAATTCAGCATGCTGCCATGAGAGGGAACTATTTACCGGACTTTAAAGAAATGGAGGGCTTAATCAAACCAGAGGAGTTCGAAGGTGGTGGAAAGGATTATTCCGATGTTACGGGAGCAGTTGAACTGCCAGAAGAAATTCGCAGAAAGAAAAAGAAAAGTAGCCGTTATCAAGACAGGAATGAACCGGATTATCGTCCTCAACAAGCGACAAACAGACCGGGTCCAAATAGGCCTGATAATAGACAGCAACAAGGAAATCGTCCGGAAGTTGGCCGTCCCCATGAAAATAATAGGTCTGACCAAAGACCTATGCAAGGAAACAGGCCTCAACAAAGTAACAGACCAAACCCAGGTGATAGGCCAAATACTGGCGAAAGGCCAAACACAGGTGAAAGACCTACCGGGAACAGACAGAATGAGGGGCCAAGACCAGAACAAAGAGCGCCGGGTGAAAATCGTCCGCAAGGAAACAGGCCGCAAGGAAACAGACTTCCTCAAGGTAACCGTCCACAAGGGAATCGCCCTCCATTTCGCCAGGGCGGTGGTACCCGGCCGGAAAATAAACCAAATGAAAATAGGAGAGAGGATAATAGCCCAAAAGGTGAAGCTTAGCTTTTTGAATGCTAAATGTAATGTGTCAGGGAACAAATATTTAGCAGATATTGTTGTTTGCAGTAGTAAATCGTATGGTTCGTTTGTAAATTCGTAAAAATTTTTGACAGTAATGAAATATGATGTAACAGTTATTGGTGCAGGTCCGGGAGGGTACGTAGCCGCTATCAGATGTGCGCAATTAGGTATGAAAACAGCGCTGGTAGAAAAGTATAATTCATTGGGTGGCACTTGTTTAAATGTAGGTTGTATCCCTTCAAAAGCGTTGTTAGACTCTTCAGAACACTATTTTGCAGCTAAGGAAAAATTCAGTAATCACGGAATAAACGTGGGTAGTCTGAGTGTGGATATGCCCAAAATGATCCAACGTAAAAACGAGGTAGTTGAACAAACGGTAAAAGGCATTGATTTCTTGATGAAAAAAAATAAGATTGATGTTTTTCATGGCCATGCCTCATTTACTGACAGTAATAAAATTAAGGTTTTAAAAACTGACGGCGAAGCCTTAGTCGTGGAATCTCATAAATTTATCATCGCTACTGGTTCAAAACCTATCGTTCCGGAAGCTTTTAATTATGATAAGAAAAGAGTGATTACCTCAACGGAGGCTTTAGGTATTCAGGAGGTTCCTGCAAAAATGGTTGTAATAGGAGGAGGGGTTATTGGTTTGGAACTAGGTTCAGTATATGCCAGACTAGGAACTAAAGTGGAGGTCATTGAGTTTATGGATACCTTAGTCCCTTCCATGGACACGGAATGTGTGAAGGAATTACAAAAATCAATGCAGAAAATGGGCGTAACATTCCATTTGAGTGCTCAGGTCACCCGGGTTGTGCCTTCTGAGAAATCGGTAGCTGTATTTTACAAAAAAAAGGGAACCGAAACGGAAGTAGAAATTTCAGCAGATTATTGCCTGGTTTCTATCGGTAGAAGGCCATATACCGATAATCTTGGATTGGAAAATGTTGGTATAGCGGTAGATGCAAAAGGAAAGATAAAAGTAAATGAGCATTTACAAACCTCTGTCCCTACTATTTATGCTGTTGGTGACGTTATACAAGGCCCTATGTTGGCGCATAAAGCAGAAGAAGAGGGTATTTTTGTCGCTGAAGTTATGGCAGGGCAAAAACCTCATATTAACTATAATCTTATTCCCAATGTTATTTATACCTGGCCTGAAGTGGCGGGTGTCGGTCAGACAGAAGCCCAGTTGAAGGAGGCAGGTATTCCTTTTAAGTCAGGTAAATTCCCTTTCAAGGCATTGGGAAGAGCTAGGGCCAGCACAGATATAGAGGGGTTGGTAAAAATGCTTTGCCATGCTGATACAGATGAAATTTTGGGTTTACATATAACAGGCGCAAGAGCGGCCGACTTAATAATGGAAGGGGTAACCTTAATGGAATTCAGAGCTTCAGCTGAAGACGCTTGCCGTATGAGTCATGCTCATCCAACGTACTCTGAAGCGATAAAAGAAGCAGCTTTAGCAGCAACAAGTAACCGTGCTATTCATATTTGAAAGCAGACCGTTTAACTTTTTCCTGCAAGAAGGAAAACTATTTCGCCGCGAACCTGACCGGGATGCTCCTTAAAGTATGTCTGGAGTTCACTGAGGGAACCTCTGTGAAATGTTTCATGTAGTTTCGATAACTCCCTGCAAACACAAGCATTCCTGTCAGGTCCGCAAATAGCTGAAAGCTCGTCTATTAGTTTTACCAATCGATGGGGAGATTCGTAAATTACGGATGTTTCCGAGAGTTGCTCAATATATTTTAATCTGGTTTGCCTCCCTTTCTTGTGAGGTAAAAATCCTTCATAATGGAAACTATCCGTCGGTAATCCAGAAGCTGCTAGTGCAGGTATAATGGCTGTCGCACCAGGAAGACAGGTTACTTCAACACCTGCACGAACACAGGCGCGAACCAAAAGGAATCCGGGATCGGATATGCCAGGTGTTCCCGCATCAGAAATAAGAGAAATGGAGATACCGGAAAGTAATTCTTTTACTACATTTTCCGTCACATGATGTTCGTTGAAGGCATGAAACGGGCGTAAAGGGGTCGAAATGCCATGATGATCAAGCAATTTCCTCGATGTCCGCGTATCTTCAGCTAATATATAATTACATTCCTTTAAAGTGCGAATGGCACGTAAGGTTATGTCCTCAAGATTTCCAATGGGCGTAGGCACCAAATACAGCATAGGTACCTATTAATCTATTTCCTTGATGTGGAAAGTATAATTTTCCATGATCAGATTGGCCAGTAATTTTTTACATGCCAAATTGATTTTATCATTTGCCTCAGATTCATTTTCAGCCTCTAGTTGCACTTGAATGTGTTTTCCAACCCTGATATCTAAGATACCATCTACAGGAATATGGTGAAGATTCTTTGCCACGGTCTTGCCTTGAGGATCAAGTAGTTCCTTGTGAGGCATGATGTCAATTTCCGCCAAAAATTTCATATTATTTTTTTTGAAGTATAGAAATGAGTAAATAAGGACAATAGAATATAACTGGTTATCCAGGTTAATGGTGCCAGTTTAGGCTGCCAAATTAACACTATTGCACAAAAAACAGCAAAAATAATTTTAAGTTGGTTATTTTTCCAGCCCCCTTTTATCTTTAAACTAAACATTGGCAGATTTGCCTGCATAAGCAGACTAAGGCCAATAATATAGACGATTAATAATTTAATATCAAGAAGATTATGTAGGACTGATTCTTTGTAAAACAAATGAATGAGAAGGAGGCCAACAGCAAAAAGGGTGCATGCAGGCGTTGGTAAGCCAATAAAGTCAGTATTTTGACGAATATCTATATTAAATCGTGCCAATCGCAATCCGGCGGAAAGAGTAATGGCAAAAGCCGGCATTCCTATCCAATTCCATGCATCT
>JBILDL010000432.1:0-2831 GCA_044352635.1 Saprospiraceae bacterium
CCCAAAACATTGGCATAAAGTTTATTGAATAATTGTTCATTACCGTCATAAGGGTTCTCCATAAGAAAAGGTAAGGATTTCAAGGCTATCCAAACTGGATGAGTAGTAATTTGTAAATCAAAATTTTCATTACCTAAATGATTCCCTTCATTTTTATTTGGCCAAACAATATCTATTTTTTCGTTTTTTCTTAATAGAAATGGTTTTGCCTCTGTAACTAATATTTGAGAAGGTAATATAGGTATCCATTCTTTTACAGCGTCCCCAAAATCACCAGATGAAAATTTTATCAGCAGATTCAGACTATTCATCCCCCCTTTAGCTGGGATTTTAAATGGTAAAAACAAGGGTACTGTTTTACCAGCAGGAACGGTTACAGAAATAAATTCATCATTAAAGCCAACCTTAGTCGTCCAATCCTGACCCGTTTCACCATGAAAGGCTTTAAAAAAAACCTTCCCAGATATATCTTCTTCGGTGGTATTTGTCAGTGTAACCGCATATTTAATTTCGTCACCTTCTCTTAAAAACCTTGGCGCATTGGTCTGTAGCATAATGGGTAACGTAGATACAATGTATTTTTCAGTATATCCGTAAGCGATATCTGAACGGTGCGCTAAGAGCATAAATTTCCATCGGGTCAGTGCGTCATTCATGGTAAATGAAAGCCGAATATTTCCAAAACTATCAGACTTAAGTTCCGGCATAAAAAACAACGATTCAGAAAAATCATTCCGGATCATCGGCCCATCTTCTAAATTATTCAATTCCATCATTTCCTCCGACGGATTCATCATATCACTTTCTACCATCCTCTCGTTTGGTATTGCCGATTCAGAAAAAGTCTTCATGGCCATTGCTGGCATAGACATGTGTCTTTTGCTCAATCCTCTGAGATAGGTGTTTTCCTGAAAAAAAGAAAAATTATTTAACGTAGGATAATATTTATTAATCGTTTTGAATCTTAATTTTTTAGGTTGAAATGATACGTAAATATCTCTTATAACAGGTTGAGGCACTACCCAGTAAGATGGTAAATAATTACTTTTTTCAAAACCATTAAAAAACCATTCATGGGGTATAAAAGATTCTAATGAAGCATCAAAAAGAGTTGCTACCGCTTCAACTGGCCATTTTTCACCTTTCTCCGAGGATATATTGAGCTCCCAATGAACTTTTTCACCCGGCGATACTATTTCCTTCGTCCGTTGGTAAGTTACTTTTAATTTTTCCTCAGGAATAACCACTTTTACGATGTTATAAATGAAAATGGGTTCATTCTGAAAGTAAGCCATTAGTTCTAATTTACCTAAGCCTTCCTGCCTTTCAGCTATTGGAATTTTCAACCGATTTACCTCATCTACATTCACCCATTCTTTGTATATTTTTTCACCCAAAGTAAATGAAATGAGGACCTTTTTAATTTCATTTGCCGCAGCAATCTTGAAGTCAAGCGTATCTGTTAAATTATAAACATCCTTCTCCAAATGAATATCCAGCCATTTGGGTGTAGGAATTCTAACTAATTCTGAATCATATAAATAGAATAACTTTTGATCCATTTTTGTGTTAACAACGGTCGATCCATCCTTCCATTCTATTTTTACTGCATAATAACCAGGATCAAGATTCGTCATGGGTATTTCCAACATTTTCTCCCCATTCACAAGAAGATTATCCTCATAAATAGTCTTTAATACTTCAAGAGAATCTAAATTATCTTCATTAAAACCTGGGGTGTAAGGAAACAAGCGAATATAATCCTCCCTGGTTATTGAGGGTAAATCAGGAAAAGGCCATTTTCTTTGGACAAAATGTTGCCTTGGTTCTTTTAAATTGACCAGAGAAATATTTACGTTGCCAGATACCTTGTCCCCATTCCAATCGGATAAAAAAAGAGACCAATCAAGCGTGCCCTTTTGTTTATCCCAATTTTCGGGTATCTGAACATCCAGCTTAACCTTCGAGTAACCAATATTAAAAGCAAGGGTCTTTTGTTGTATTTCACCTGACGGAGAAGTTACTGTAACCTTTACTTCAAACTGAAAAGCAGGGCGTTTATCTTGCCCAATAGAAATATCTGCCTGAGCAAAAAAAGGAATAATAAACGCTCCGTTTTCGTTGGTTACACCTTCACCTGACGATAAAAAACTACCAGCATCGCGTAAATAGAACCGGCGCATCGACCTCCAGTTTTCTGGAAACGAATGTCTGTAAATTTCCCATTTAACTATGGCATTTTCAATCATTGTGCCATTAAAAAAAGCCGCATTTCCTTTAACTTCTAAAGAATCGCCGAGCATACCAACGGGAGCCTTTTCAAAATTTATCTCAAACTGCGGACGTTTATATTCTTCTACCTGAATGCTTTCCCTGTTACCACCGTGTGAACTAACCAGGGTATAGTTTCCCTTTACTAAGTTCAACGGAATATCAAAACGGCCGTTGAGTGAACCCATTTCATTAGATACCAGGGTATTTTGGACCAACAAACTACCATTTGGATCAAAAAAAGAAATGGTCACCTCCTTATTTGCAGAAATTTTAGGTTTTTCAATGCCATTGCGTTCCATTAAAATGGCCTTCCAAAAAATAGTTTGTCCCGGTCTGTAAATCTTTCTGTCAGAAAAAATATTTGATTTAAAAACCAATGATAATTCTTCCCTATACCTTTCCCCAATATAAAAATTCTCCTCAATCAGTATGGTATCATCCCCATTTGCTATTTTGAAATTAAAAGCACCCTGAGGTAAAGAATACGAAAGAAAACCTTCGTCATCACTCTCTTTCCACGTTTCTTTGAAGGTAATAACAGGCGCATTGGGCGAAAA
>JBILDL010000046.1:0-9626 GCA_044352635.1 Saprospiraceae bacterium
TTTTCAGGTTCAACCTCTGGATTTCCAACGGTTACATCTCTGGGATCTTCAATCTCTACATAAGGATTTATGTATCTTAAGCTTGGACGCTGAATTCTTTTTGCATAAGAAAACTTAATATTTGAAAGACTATTTAACTTTCTGTTTAAAGTTACACTTGGTAAAAAATTATAGTAAGTGTTAGTAAAAGATACCTCACTTTTATCGTAATCTCCATTCAAAAAAGTGGACTCGTATCTTGAACCTGCTATCAATCCCCATTTATCTCCTAACTTTAAATTTACAGAGGCATAGCCCGCCATTACATTTTGTACGTAAAAGAAAATGTCCGATCTGGTAATATCAGTTACGAAATTTTTCAAGTCGTTACTATAATTTTTGTAAGCAAAATCACTATCAATATCTCTTAAAATCAGTTTAGTACCTGTTTCTAAAGTTATTTTTTTATTAATCGGCAAAACGTAATCTATTTGGAAAGTATTCTCCAAATTAATGCCGGCATTATCATTTTTTGTATTTAAACTTAGACCTGGATCATTTCCGCTTTGAACAATCTCGTTTGTCTGATCTGACACATCCCCAGAAACCTGAAAGGCGAAGATTAATTCATGTCCTGCTGTTTTAAATGTTTTTCTATAGTCTGTTGACCAGTCAAACCCTCCCCTGATAGAAGCATTAGAACTATTTCTGGTATAAACCTGGTTTATTCCAAAATTAGGGTCTGTGTAGGTTGCCTCAGTAATATTCTCACCGGAGCGACCAAAGCCTCGCAACGAAACCGACGTATTAATGCTATTGAATGCATTTAAATCATAAAATGCAGATAAGGTAACTCTGGGACCATAAAAAGAACTTGAACCTGTTGATGTCTGTGATAAAATTTTTGGTAACACACTGCTTCTGTCCTCTCTATAAAAAGAAGAGAACGAAGGTCTCGGCCAATTAAACCAACCACCGCCATTCAGATTTAAACCAAATCTGCCTTTAGCATAATTCATACTTAATGAACCATTATTTGATCTTGTACCAACTGAAGAGTTTACGGAACCTGTAAAGCCATCCACCGACTTACGTTTAGTAATAATATTAACTATACCGGCTGTTCCCTCTCCGTCGTACCTTGCAGATGGAGAAGTTATTACCTCTACACTTTTAATTTGGTCCGCAGGAATCGATTTCAAGGCATCTCCTGGATTACCAGAAAAAATACCTGAAGGCTTTCCGTTTATTAATATCTGAATATTACTTGAACCCCTCAACGATAAATTTCCTTCTGCGTCAACGGCCAGTAATGGTACTCGTTGTAGTACATCAGATGCGTTACCGCCCGCTGTAGTTAAATCTTTTTCAGCATTATAAACCAGCTTATCTATTTTATTTTCGATGGCACCCGCTTCACCAGTTACCTCTACGGCTGAAAGATCTATACTTTCAGAAGCGAGAAATATACTTCCCAAATCTGCGTCTGGTTTTTGAGGAGTAAGTTCAATATCTGATGTTGATTTTGTTTTATACCCAATGAAAGACAGAGATAAACGATATTTACCAGCTTTAAGATTTAAAAACTTAAAAGCTCCTTTTTCATCTGTTGTAGTCCCATCTTTTTGTGCCCCTGTTTTGGCGTCTAATAGAACAACTGTGGCAAATTCGACCGCTGAACGAGCTGTTGAATCAATTACAACACCCATAATTTTACCTGTAACACCCGCACTTTGAGACCCCCCCCCTGAAGGAACAACGCCGGGAGGCTGAGCAAATAACTTTACAAAAGAAATAATGGTAAGGAAGGTAAACAAAAATCTAAGATTCATAAGTGTTTGTAATTTAAGTATGATTTAATTTCAACCTTCTTTAATATCTTATTACTGAAAATTGTTTATCTTAAATCAGATTAATAGTTAAAAACTACACAATAATATGCCGAACAACTTAAAATAAAGTTGAACGACAGAAAATGATTGAGGGCAAAAGTTATCTCTTTTGTTTGAAAATTACGGTAGCTAAAGGCGGAAGATTTATTTCAATGAACTGGATTTGATTATTCCAAACGCCATCTATCGTATGTTTTGGTTGATTTTCATGATGTCCTGAACCAGAGAACAAATGACTATCGCCATTCAGGCATTCAATCCAGGTACCACTTAAAGGCACGCCCAATTTAAAATTTGACCTTGAAACGGGGGTCAAATTATGAATTACGACTAAGCAGTCATCCTGTTCGGAACCCTTTCTAATATAGGATAAGATACTTTGTGCGGCATTGTTATGATCAATCCATTCAAAACCTTCGGGTTCAAACTGTTTTTCATAGAGCGCTTTTTCGCCTTTATACACACGATTTAGTGCTTTTACCCATTCCTGAATCCCTTTATGGAAATGGTACTGAAGTAGCCACCAATCTAATCCACGCTCAATATTCCATTCAGACGTTTGACCAAATTCTCCCCCCATAAACAACAGTTTTGTTCCAGGGTGAGTGAACATATAACCAAAAAGCAATCTTAAGTTAGCGAAACGTTGCCATTCATCTCCAGGCATTCTATTTATAAGTGACCCTTTTCCATGAACCACTTCATCATGGGACAGAGGCAGCTGAAAATTTTCTGTAAAACCATAAACCATAGAGAAAGTAAGTTCGCTATGATGATGTTTTCTATAGATAGGATCTTTTTTAAAATAATCGAGAGAATCGTGCATCCAACCCATCATCCATTTTTGTCCAAAGCCTAAACCTCCGGAAAAGGTAGGTTTTGAAACACCTGGCCAAGCTGTTGACTCCTCGGCGATTGTGTGAGTGTCCGGAAATTCCCTATAAATGGTTTCATTAAACTCTCTAAGGAATGCAATCGCTTCGATATTTTCTTTTCCTCCGTAACAATTTGGCAACCATTGGCCTTCCTCTCTGGAATAATCCAAATACAACATAGAAGCTACTGCATCGACTCTTAAAGCATCGATATGATAGTAAGTCATCCAATACAACGCATTGGAAATAAGGAAATTACGAACCTCATTACGACCATAATTAAAAATGGCGCTCCGCCAGTCTGGGTGAAAACCTTGTCGTGGATCGGCATGTTCATATAAATGAGACCCATCGAACTGGGCTAATCCATGAGCATCTGTAGGGAAATGGGATGGTACCCAATCTAATATAACTCCAATACCTGCCCGATGGAGAGCATCCACTAAAAACATAAAATCTTGTGGCGTCCCAAAACGGCTACTTGGTGCAAAATATCCAGTAACCTGATAGCCCCACGATGGAAAATATGGATGTTCCATAACAGGAAGCAATTCCACATGAGTGAAACCCATTTCAACCACGTAATCTACAAGTTCAACGGCCAATTCTCTATAACTCAGTGAGAACAAGTGATCTGAAGACTTTCTCCATGAACCTATATGTAATTCATAAATAGACCATGGCTGAGGATTTCTTGCAATTTCCTTTCTCCGTTCCAGCCATTGATTATCATTCCAGGTATATTCTAAGTCCCAAACTACAGACGCAGTATTTGGAGGAATCTCCCAGAAATAAGCATAGGGATCACCCTTTTCAAGACGACGACCCTCTGCAGAAACAATGGCATATTTATATAAATCTCCCTTTTGAATACCAGGAATAAACCCTTCCCAGATACCCGAACTATCTAATCTCGGAAATAACAAATGACTTTGAGTATTCCAATAATTGAAATTCCCAATAACAGAAACTTGTTGTGCATTGGGAGCCCAAACGGTAAATTGGACACCCGCCACACCGTCAATGCTGAGTATTTTGCTTCCAAATTTGTCGAAAGTCTTGTGATGCTTTCCAGATTTGAAAAGATAAATATCATACTCGGTAAGTAAACTTCCCGGGAGAACCTGTCCCATATTGTCATTATTTAAGAACGCAGGACAAAACTAAACAAACCAAGCGGTTATTTTTTATATAATTTGTTAAAACATTATAAAGACCCAATTATTTTCCAACAACTGGAAGAATTAATTCTCTTCCTCTGGTTTACCCATCTGGTTATCCGCTTCCATTTTATGGAATAACTCGCTGAGTCGGTACATTTCATCTAATGTGTCATCTAAATAAAAATCTATTTCGGGAATTCTCCTTACCCATTTTTTAATCCTTGAACCCAGCGCTTGTCTGAGTCTGATTTTTTCCTCCTCAAGCAATAATAAAGGTTCTTGCTTGTGCTCTGTGTTAAAAATACTTAGATAAATCTTTGCTAAGCCAAGATCAGGCGTCATTTTTACTTGAGTAACCGTAACTAATATGGTGCTTCCATATATGTAGCTTCCCTCTTGCTGAAGTATTTGGCTAAAATTTCTCTTGACCAGTTCTCCCGTTTGCTGTTGTTTTATCGTTTCCATTTGGCAAAAATAAGTAATTTCTGAATTTCGATGTGATGTATCTTTGTTTTAACCTATTTTTGTCCCCAATTTAACTATTATGACTGAATTCCTTTCCAGCCCCATTGCCTATCTTAAAGGAGTAGGACCGCAACGCGCCTCCTGGTTGAGTAAGGAATGGGAAATACACCGAATTCAGGATTTATTACAGCTTTATCCATACAGACACATTGATAGAACGCAGATTATATCCATAAAAGATTGTAGGGAAGAAGGCTCTTTTGTCCAGGTTAAAGGCATACTCCGAAGACTTGAACAGCTCGGTGAAGGGTCTAAAAAAAGATTGGTAGGTGTATTAAGAGATGAAACCGGATCTATAGATCTCATTTGGTTTACCGGCATTTCATACCTCTACAAACAATTTGTAATCGGTCAGGAATACATCATATACGGAAAACTTCAATCTTTTAGAGATCAATTTTCTATTTCTCACCCCGAAATGGAACCTTTGTTAACTGAAAATCAAGCGCTACCCTCTTCTTTTTACCCAATGTACTCTGGTACAGAAAAAAGCTCGAAAATTGGTATTGATAACCGGTTTTTAAGGAAAGTTATAAAAGGAATTATTGAACGATTATACGCAGATTCATTACCAGAAGTCCTTCCCTATCACATTATAAAAAATCATAATTTAATATCATCCCTTCACGCTTATGAATGGATACATTTTCCAAAGAATCAAAGTGAGTTGGACGCAGCCAGAGCAAGACTAAAGTTTGAGGAATTATTTTTTTTACAATTAAGCCTGCTTCAACTAAAATTCAACCGTCGAGAAACTGTTATTGGCTATAATTTTACTAAAATTGGTGATTACTTTAATACTTTTTATCACCAGATGTTAGCTTTCGAATTAACAGATGCCCAAAAAAGAGTACTAAAAGAAATAAGGCGGGATTTAGCGACGGGCAAACAAATGAATAGATTACTTCAGGGCGACGTAGGTTCTGGAAAAACCGTCGTTGGATTTATGACCATGCTTATGGCTTTAGATAATGGTTTTCAAGCTTTATTGATGGCCCCTACCGAAATATTGGCTCAACAGCACTACGCAGGTTTATCCATTTACGGAGAACAACTGGGTATTCAAGTGGCTTTTTTAACAGGAAGTGTAAAAGGGAAAAAGCGAAATGAAATATTAGCAGGCCTTGAAAATGGAGAAATTGCCATAGTTATTGGAACACATGCCTTGTTGGAAGATCCCGTTCGCTTTAAAAACTTAGGCCTGGCCATTACGGACGAACAGCACCGATTTGGCGTAGAACAGCGGAGTAAATTATGGCATAAAAGTAAACCATACCCTCCTCATGTTCTCGTTATGACGGCAACGCCCATTCCCAGAACGCTCGCTATGACCGTTTATGGCGACCTCGATATATCTGTGATTGATACTTTACCCCCAGGCAGAAAACCTATACAAACCGTACATAAAAATGAAAACCACAGACTTTGGTTGATAGGATTTATGAAGGAACAAATCAAAGCGGGAAGACAAATTTATGTGGTTTATCCTCTTATTGAGGAATCTGAAAAAATGGATCTAAATAATTTAATGGAAGGATTCGAGTCTCTTTCCAGAGAATTCCCTAATCCACATTTTGGCATTAGCATGGTTCACGGCAAAATGAAGCCCGCAGATAAAGAATGGGAAATGCAACAATTTGTAAAGGGAAATAATCAAATCATGGTAGCTACAACGGTAATTGAGGTGGGGGTAAACGTTCCTAATGCCTCGGTCATGATTATTGAAAATACCGAACGTTTTGGACTTTCCCAGCTTCATCAATTACGAGGTCGTGTTGGCAGAGGAGCTGATCAATCATTTTGTATTCTAATGTCCTCATTTAAATTATCAACGGACAGCAGGGAAAGAATCAATACCCTTGTTAGAACAAACAACGGATTTGATATTGCTGAAGCAGATTTAAGATTAAGAGGTCCGGGAAATTTGGACGGCAAACAGCAGAGTGGTACCATTCAATTAAAGTTAGCAGACCTTTCTAAAGATGGAGCCATATTGGAAGTGGCGCGCGAAGAAGCTCTGGCCATTTTAAACATAGATCCTACACTATCCCAAATTGAACATAAAGGCCTGAAATATACTCTTAATCAAACAAAAGAGGCACTAAGAGGTTGGGGACGAATAAGCTGATATATACAAATCAATGTCTAACATTATCTCGTTTTTCACTTTAACCATGCCCATTAGGACTGTCGGTGGCGTAAGTCCGAAATCGGTTAACAACAAACTTTTCTTTGCCGTAAATCGGTAAACATTACTAATAGGTTGAGAAATAGTAACTAGCAAATCTATTTTTCGTTTCATCCCCGCCAACGTCAAATAGGCTTCCGTAGTTACCGGACCTTCCAGTTTCCAGCGGGCATTTATGTTCTGTATAGGTATCAATACCTGGGAAATACTCAATGTAATGGTTGGATAATGTTCCGCTTTAAGTGTCTGATACATATCCCTGTTCATTATCTTATGCCGGCAATCCAAACTTTTAGTCAAAACAGTCAACTCTGCCTTTTTGAAATTTATCTTTTGCGTTTCAGAAGAACTCTCTGCATTAAAGCCAACGACAGCATTGGGTGGTGCACAATAACATTGAAAAGAATTTACATTGGTTTTTCCTTGTATTTGTAGCATACTTTGTGGATGAACCATTATTTTAATGAATTGTCCGGTAACTAAGTGGCTAAAATAGAGAGAAGCAAAGATTAGTATTATTATCTTTTTCATATTTGAAAAATAAAAATTCCGCACCGGGTTCTATTTTCGATGCGGAACTGGCTATAGTAATCATGTTAAGAATTAGAACCCTATAACCGCTTCTATCATCACACCTTTGAATTCGCCGCCTGAGTACACATGTGAACTTGGATAATCAATATATTTTTGATTTACCAGTTCTGCTTTTAACATTAGATTTTTGCTTGGCAACCAACCCGCTGAGAAAGAAGTCCTCTTTATACTTATATCGGCCGCAAATCCTTGAAGTCTTCCTCCAGTTGTGTTATAGCGCGCACCTATAAATGCCTGTTCTTTGGGAAGGAATCTGTAAACCCCCTCTACAGCCATTTGACTGAAAGTTCTGGTATCGGTTTCTGCATTGGTTTTTCCACTCGCTCTTTCATACGTTGCAAATACTTCCATTCCTTTATATTTCACAAAAGGAGATACTTGAAAAGTCATTATTTCGTTCGAAAATCCTGGATTTACCCTACCTGAAGTAAATCTCCCTGTTGTTGTGGTAGCTTCCGCAAGCCCTGTAGCTCCTTTGATAAACTCAGGTTCCATGGCAAAATAATATCTTGATCCTGTTCTGTCGCCACCAAACAAAGTATTTCTTACGGTACCTGAATTCTGATAAAAGGAGGCGGATAAACGGAAGCGTAAGTCATTAAATTGTTTATCATAAGCCGCTTTAAAATATAAAGACGGATTCTTTTTGGTGGTCGTTGTAGAATAATCCTTTATATCGCCACTGATTAAACCACCGGTCATACCTGCCATAAGCATTACATTGTCCATTGGAAAAGCATATATTTCTGTTCCAATTTCTGTAGTAAAGGCATCCATTATGTAATTACCAACAAAAGGATTGAACATGGCATTGCCATTATCTGTACGACGAAATTGCTGATCGCCGTAATTAGGCATAAAATGTCCTATTTTTACCCTGAAATTGTTGGTAAACCAGTCAGGAGAGTTAAACATTGGCAACTTATCTATTTGGATGTACCCGCCTTTTACCCAAAATTCATTGTGGTGACGTGAAGACATGTAATTCTCTAAAGAAATACGAATCCCATCTTCAATCTGAATATCAAAATTTAAATTAGCCGTTGCCAGATTAAAACCTACGCCTAATGGATACAAAGCATTGGCATTAAATGTCTTACCTCCAGATGTAAAATTTGAAGCGTCGGCCTTATTGCTGTGGGAAATACCTTGGAACTGTTGAGTAAATCCACCTCCCACTCTTACATGTAATCCATTAAAAGTAGCCGTATTGTTTTTTGAAGGCTCAAATACATTTATTCCTCTCTGATCCCAAAAGCGATAATACTGTAATTCAGTGCTTTGTGCGGAAATAAATCCGGAAAAGAATAAACCTAAAAGGCTTGTAAAAAGGTGCTTAGAATACTTTCTCATCATTGTGAATTTTAAAGTTATGATTATCAAGGTGCTGTCCACCATTTAATTTTTTTCTAAAGTGACGTCGAATGAAACCGTTACCTCCTCTCCTACTACCACCGTTCCCATCAAAGCTTTTGGTGGTTCTATACCATAATTGGGGAGTACAATAGCATGTTTTCCTTTGAAGTGTAATTTGCCTGTGCTATCCATATTACCATCAACTTGCATGGAAATAGCTTTTTTAACCCCAGCTATTTGAAGATTTCCTTTGACTTTTATGGAATACCCACTGGATGTTTTGGTAATGGACTCGGTGGACTGAAAAGTATAAATTACATTGGGATGCTTATCTGACTTTAAGGATTCCCATGTTTTATTATCCATTATCTTTCCCTTTGTACTGATAATACCCTTTACTGGAAAAGTAATTTCCATGGCATTTATAGCTGAAAGCTGGCCTTCCTCAAATTGAAAAACGCCCTGTCCGCTTGCCTGCGTTATCTGGGAAGTCCATTTATGAAGAGTGGAAGTACCACTGACTGAAATATCCTTTGACTTTAACTTGTAGGTCTGTGCTGTTAGGTTTATAACAGCCAGAAAGAATAGGCCAAATGTTGTGAAATTTTTGAGGTTCATAAGTAATTTTTTACTGTTTGATACCCCAAAGATATTGGATGGTGATGCTGTATTAAGTGAGTTGAATCAGCTTATTAAATGATTATTGTCATACTCACCCCTCCTCATTTAGATAAACGGAAACATAACCCTCAGGTGAAAATTGGTATGTTCCACTATAGTAAATTGTTTGGTTTTCCTTTATCAAATCAGCCTTAAAACTACCCTTTGGATACTGATAACTAAATGGATGAACACCTATTTGATTTTTAAAATCAATGCCACCTAATCCGAAAGCTTTATATACAGCCTCTTTAATTCCCCATAAAATATGGAGCATTTCCAGTTCATTTTCCGTCGATGCAAAGGATAACTCTGTTAAACTAAAGACTCTTTTTGCCACTTTTTGCATTTGCGGCACTATCAATTGAATGTCTATACCTACTTTACTGGTTTT
>JBILDL010000433.1:0-2819 GCA_044352635.1 Saprospiraceae bacterium
AGGTAGATTTAGGTTTTGAAATAAGAACCATCGTTAGTGGTATTGCCTTACACTTTTCTCCTGAAAGTTTAATTGGTAAAAAGGTCGTGGTGGTTGCCAATTTAGAACCAAGAAAACTAAGAGGCATTGAATCTCAAGGTATGTTATTGCTCGCTGAAAGAGGAACGGGAGAACTGGTATTCGTTGGTGCTGACCAACCAATGGAAGGAGGTTGGGTAGTAAAATAATAAATCCCTTATTGATTTATACTCAATAAAGGATTTAATTATATCACCTTTTTATAAACGAGAGGAGGAATACCTTACTTATCTCATTGGAGGACGGCGTCTTTTACCTTTGCCTGCTCCGGCAACTCTCATGGTTTGACCGATAGCTCCCATTCTGGAAGCAGCTTTCATTTGTCCCTGGTTAGCCAAGGACTTTTCGAACTGTTTAATTTGTTCCTTTAATGTACTTTCTGTAACTCTCAGTTGCTTTATCGTTCTCATGTGAATTTCTGCTACCTTCCACTTCCCTTTGGATGCTGAAATATTAGCCAGTTGTAATTCAATCATAGCCTTCTCGTTATCAGAGGGTAACTCTATGGCTTGTGCTTTTTTCAAATAAAGTTCTCCTTCATCAATATTTTTCTTGGCTATTAAAACAGAGCCTTTTAATAGGTAAAAATAAGCTCTATTCGTCGTGTACAGCCAATCTGGCTTTAATACCAGATTAAGTCTTTTGTCTGTAGCATCATAATCGCCCATTTGCATTAAATTGGACGCGGATTGCACGGTTCCTAAAAACACATATCCAGCAATTAAAATGGGAAGCGCCAGATAAAATGGAAAAGCGTACCAAAATCCCAGATAAACATTCAGCAGTATGGCCACTGGAATGAAAAGCGCAATTAAAGCAAATCGTAGATAAATATTGATCGACAACATAATTTTCAGTTTAGCGCGAATATAAGATTAATGAGGCAAGAATTAGTCATCTAGGACTAAAAAAGACGTTTAATTAATTAAAAACTACGTGTTAAGCCCGACCCGATGTTATTGTAAAATGAGTGAATGTAATCTTCTAAATCTATCTTTACCTCCATTTCAAGCCCTTTCTGTTTTTTTATTAATTCTATAAAAGTAGGCTTTAAAGCTATAAATTTTTGAATCTCACTTTGGTATAGTGAATCACTCTTGTCTGCTTCGAGAAGTAATCTATCCCTGACTTTTTTCTGATTATAATCTTTATTAGGGACCGCATAAGAAACATTTACGAATCCTGAAAAATCAAAATCATAAGGAACTATATACATTTTCCCGTTTTCCTTCGACTTGTATATATCCATATTTTTAGATATAGTCGTTGACCAATCTACATTGCCAATCAGATACTGAAAAAGTCCATGTGTCCTAAAATTACTATCGTCAAAATTTGACCTGGGAAGATTAAAAGTATCTTTCATTTCACTTAAATCATGCCTTTTCTCGAAAGATGATTTATCTTCTAATAAAATAGCCATTCCTACTATTTTATTTTCACTTTTGGTGTCTTGATAGGTTATTTTCAACAGTTTGGACCTATAACTCAATGGAGAAACCTGTTGATATAACTGATAAGCAAGGAACTCCTTAACAATATTTACATCCCCTTCTTCACCTTCTAAACAGTGAGTTACTAATTTATATTCATCTGCTTTCGATAAACCATTATCGCTCAATTCTGATTTATTAAAATTCAACTTAAGCGGAGGAAAGCCGCACATTCGACGTCTGTATTTACCTCGTAAATTAATATTTACTGAAAAACTTAGGTTTTTTCCTGCAGCAGATTTAAAAACGAAGGTGCCGCCCATTTTATCCTCATTGTACCTATTGTTGATTAAAGAATCAAGATTCAAAGAGATGGTAACAGATACGTAATTCTTTCCTTCCAGGAGATCAAAAAGATCTGGCTTAGCAAAAGAATTGCTTCCTGCCAGACTAATGGCAGAAAGCAATCCAAAAAATATACAATAAATAAAACTATTTTTCATTAAAAGCTATTATCGCCTCCATCATCTTTTAGATCCCGGTTATTAACTCTTTTGGTTCTTTCTTTAGGCGCTTTAAAATCAAGCTTACCAAAACGATAACTAAAATTGATACCATAAGATCTTTGAGCGAAGGCATTCTCACTACGTTGATAAAAATTCGTGCCCTCCAATTCATTAATGAAACGCAAATCACGGCTAAACGGTTGAACGGCTACGATACCAATAGAACCTTTTTTCTTCCATATATCTTTTTGTATGGCGAAGCTTATACGTTGATAAGATGCTCTTGTTCCCTGTAAACTGGCACGTGGAGAGCTATAAAAACCATTTACTTCAAATTTGAAATTTGCAGGTAAAGTAACCGTAGAACTTAAGTTACCATTCCATACAATAGCTTCATTAGTAAGTACTCTGCCATCAATATTTCCTGAAACATTATATAGAGATACATTGACACCACCTCGAAGGGACAATTTATCTTTTATGTTTGCTGAACTGAACAAATTCACCCCATAATTTCTGTTTATTCCTATATTTCTAAAGGAATTTATACTTACGCCTTCTTTTGATATCGTTAAGAAAGATTCAATAACGTCATTTGTCTGCCTGTAAAAAATACCAGAATTAATTACTATTCCCTTAACAAAAGTGCTATAATTTATCTCATACTGATCTGTATTTTCAGGTTCAACCTCTGGATTTCCAACGGTTACATCTCTGGGATCTTCAATCTCTACATAAGGATTTATGTATCTTAAGCTTGGACGCTGAATTCTTTTTGCATAAGAAAACTTAATATTTGAAA
>JBILDL010000434.1:0-2816 GCA_044352635.1 Saprospiraceae bacterium
GCCACTTCCTCCAGCTACCTGACGTTGATATTTTTTACCGTCTAAAGGAGCCTGTTCTACTTTAACCTTTGACCAGTCAGCGTCTAACTCTTCCGCGACAATCATGGGCATAGCCGTCTTAACGCCTTGACCCACTTCAGGATTTGGCGAATAAATGGTAATGAATCCGTCGGGGGATATCAAAATAAAGGGATTGAAAGACAATGCTTCATTTAGACCCGAGATTGAGGCTGCGGCATTAACGGAAGAAAAACCTAATAATAATCCGCCACCTGCTACGGCTGTAACCTTAATAAAGGATCTTCTTGATACTGAAAATTCAGGATTATTCATAATTATCGGGCTTTTTGTGCCGCAATATGTACGGCTTTTCTAATTCTATTATAGGTTCCACAACGGCATATATTTCCAGCTAAGGCCACATCGATATCGGCATCGGAAGGAGACGGATTTTTATCGAGAAGCGCAACAGTCGTCATAATCTGACCAGCTTGACAATACCCGCATTGAGGTACATCTACTTCCTGCCAGGCTTGTTGCACCGGGTGATCGCCGGATTCACTTAAACCTTCAATAGTTACAATTTTTTTTCCTTCAAAAACAGATACGGGAAGAGAGCAGGAGCGCATAGGCTCACCTTCGACTAACACAGTACATGCACCACATTGTCCAATACCACATCCATATTTCGTACCCGTCAGTCCCACAGAATCTCTTAATGCCCATAGCAAGGGCATTTCGGGATCTATGTCTAATTTGCGCTTCTTACCATTAACATTTAGTGTAATCGCAGCCATGATATATTATTTTTCTGTAAATTTAATCTTTTTTTACACCGAATACTTCCTTAAATGTCTGAAAAAACATTCATCCATGAAGATAATATTTTTTCATCCCTTATTTTGAAGAATGAAAAGGATATTATTTCCCAAAAAACCAACTTATACACGGAGGAAGAACTTCTGAACTTGTTATCCGAACAGATTCAGCACCTAATGGTTCATGATCGTGAACAGTTGTGGAGCCTTTTTTATCGCTTAGATATTACAGACGAATCCCTGCGTTTGGTATTAAACAATACGCCTTCAGAACAACAATCCATTGCTTTGGCTAAGTTAGTTTTAGAGAGGCAAAAAAAACGAATGGAGACTAAACTGAAATATAAACAAGCTCCGATAGAAGATGAAGAATGGCGTAGCTGGTAAACTAATGTGTGCCATACATGATAATTAAAACCAAAGGATACGTTTTCCGAACGCTTAAATACGGTGACCACCAAGTAATTACCGATATTTTCACAGAATCTAACGGCCTCTTAACCTTCATTGTCCCTGGTGCCAGAAAAGGAGGTGTTCATTCTAAAGGGATATTTTTACAACCGCTGTCTTCCCTCGACTTAATTATAGAGGTACAGGACGGAAAAAATTTGCAAAAAATAAAAGAAATAAAATTTGACAGGCTATTTACCAGTATTCAAAGTGACCTGCGAAAAGGCGTTATAATATTGTTTTTAGGTGATGTTTTAAGACATAGTGTGAAGGAAAATGCGCCAAATAAAGAACTTTATGATTTTATCGATGCTAATCTTCAGTTCCTGGACCAGGCAAACCGGGGATTTTCCAATGTGACCATCTATTTTTTACTGCACCTCACCGCTCATCTGGGATTTTTTCCTGTGAATGAATGGTCGGAAACCGATAGTTCTTTAAACTTAAAAGAAGGGTATTTTGAACCTTTTCAAGAGATCATGGAGTATAACCTGGAGGCTGAACCGAGCAAACTTTTAGACCAGTTTATGAACATTCCTTTACAACAAATTTCCGTTATAAAACTTTCCCGGGACCAGCGTTTATATCTCATTGACAAAATAATATGGTATTACAGATTTCATCTTGATTTTTTCCCGGAACTGAAATCACTTCCCGTTTTAAAAGAAATATTTTAATAAAACCTCATTTTTATAAACTCTTTACCTTATACGCTATTTATTAAACTAATCAATATTCTAATAAAATGGAACCTTTAAACGACCAGGTAATTGACAGAATAGTGGAAATGGCCTGGGAAGACAGAACCTCTTTCGATGGCATTTTCAGGCAGTTTGGTGTCGCTGAAGCAGACGTTATTGCCATTATGCGCCGCGAAATGCATCCCAATAATTTCAAAAAATGGAGAGCAAGGGTTCAGGGTAGAAGCACAAAACATGAAAAATTGAGGGTAGAGGACGTAAATCGTTTTCATTCCCGAATGCAAAGAACGATTAGCGGAAACAGGAAATCTAAATAATTATCCCGTTATATATATGTAGCCAAAAGCAGAAAGCGCAAGAATGATGCCGTACATAAAAACGGCGTAACAAATTCTTAGATATTTATACTTGACTGCCAGCACTTTACCTAAAAAATATAAATCACGCGTCATCGAGTTATACAAGAAATCATTATCCTGAATCATCTCCATCATACCCTCCTGAAATTTCTCCATTTCCATATTATAGAAATTACCAAAAAAAAGGAGATTAGCCTTCCTGTCTTTTATGTCCTCATCGGTAACTGTTCCACTAGTCACTTTAGGACGAGTAGATAGAATGGCAAAAACCAAAGATAGCAAGCAAACGGCCAGGAGGAGAAAAGTGGGAAATGCCAGCCTGGGATTCATTTTAAGCTGAGGGAGCAAATTGGATACCACTATGGAAATGATTATGGCCGAAATGCTGAGCATAATATTTGCCTTATTGTCGGCAATGGCACTTAAGTTAATATGGGTCCTGTAAGTGGCTCTAAACATCGTTTCGACGCCCCTACTCACCTCAGGTT
>JBILDL010000001.1:0-30182 GCA_044352635.1 Saprospiraceae bacterium
TAGTTGCTTTAGTCCTTCTGCAATAATTGTTTTCTCTAAAGTAGGATCTACTTTAGCTGCCTTTATTTTTATTTGCTCTATAATTTTAGAGAATTGTTCAATTTCATTGTCAAATGATAATTCATTAGCCGAATGTTTCTGAATAAATGCTCGGATTAACGCATCTGTATCAGTAAATAAATCTTCTAATTTGAAATCCAGTTTATGCCATTTTTTCTCCCAGACATCTTCTAATATCAAGGCAGAATTCCTCCTGATTAACATGGGAAATGGTACGTTGAAATAGTCAAATTGCGCTTTTCTCTCTAACCAGTAAGCAATTTCTCCACCGCCTCCAATATAGGCCAGATTTGGTAAAATATATTCCTGGAATAAAGGACGAAGTACCACGTTGGGGCTGAATTTTTCAGGATATAAATCTAACTCAATACGCAATTGAGCTTCTGAAAAAACGACATTTGTCCCGACAATATGAAAATCGTTACCTATTTTTTCTATCCTATTTCTATCATTTTCCCTAAGATAAAACAAGTTTATTTCACGAACATGAGCCTGTACACTAAATCCAACATCACCCAAAGCCTGCTGTGTTTTTTCAATAATGGCTTGGGAAGGTTGTTCAAATAATTCTTTCTCGATGATAGGATTAAAAAATTGTTTTAGACTCTTATGGCTCATGTTTAACGTAACCAAGCCGTATTTTCCAAAAATAGCATTTACCAGTGCAGAAGATGCTTTTTCATATAACTCATTTTCTGTGTAAGCCGCATGAACTAAACGATAAATTTCTTCTGCTTCTGTTGAATCTCCTAATAAATTCTTTAGCTCAGATAATACAATTTCCAGCGTATTTGATTTTAATTTACCGACCGATCCGCCTTTATCCTGTTCCCAGGTCAATTTTTTATTAAATAAAAAAGCGTGGTTTATTTCGTCAAAATCGTGGTCTTCGGCACCATTTATGAATAAGGGAACAAAATGATATGATGGGTAATAATCATTTAATTGTTTACATAAATTCAAGGTAGAACAAATCTTGAAAATATAATATAAAGGACCTGTAAAAAGAACGGGTTGGTGCGCTGTTATTATTGTGAAAGTAGTTGGTTTAAGGATAGAATCAATATTTTTTAGGGTCCATTCTGAAGTAGGAAGCGATTCATATTGTTCTTTTAATACTTCAACAATAAGTTTTCTTGGAATATCCTGTGTGGATTTATCAGAAACAACCTGTTGAAAACTTTCTATATTGACTGCATGTTTATAAAATGGTTTAAGATATTGATTTCCTGTAGAATATGCTATATCTTTTGAAGATAATTGAGATATATGATGGAAGGGAATAGCCAGTTTTTTCATAATTATGGTTGGAGACTTTGCTCATTTTTATTTTGCAAAAAAAACAAAAGTAAGTAAATTTAAGCATATCTCTTTTGTTAATCGGTCCTATTTCTTATCTTAGAAGTATAAAGAAATATATGGAAAAGTTTATTTTATCGTTAGACCAAGGTACTACCAGTTCGCGCGCGATTCTGTTTAATAAAAATGGAGAAATTCAACAAGTTGCCCAAAAGGAATTTACCCAGTTTTATCCTCAACCAGGTTGGGTAGAACATGATGCGGAAGAAATTTGGGCTACCCAATGGGAGGTAACTCAAATTGTTCTTAAAAACAGTAATATTCTTCCTGAGCAAATTGAAGCTATAGGTATAACAAATCAGAGGGAAACCACGGTTATTTGGGACAAGCATACAGGAAAACCTGTGGCGAATGCCATTGTCTGGCAAGACAGAAGAACTGCCCCTTATTGCGACGTATTAAAGAAAAGAGATAATCTTCCGTCCTATATCAGAGAGAATACAGGATTGGTTATTGATGCTTATTTTAGCGCAACTAAAATTCATTGGTTACTTGAAAACATAGCTAATCTCAAGGAAAAGGCGCTAGCCGGGGATGTTTTATTTGGTACCATTGACAGTTGGCTTATATGGAAATTGAGTGGTGGTAAAGTTCATGCTACCGACTATTCCAATGCATCCAGAACAATGATTTTTAATATTTTGTCTTTAGAATGGGATAAATTTTTACTCGGAGAATTAGATATTCCACCATCCATATTACCGAAGGTTTTATCAAGTAGTGGTGTGTTTTGTCATACGGAGCCATCATTATTTGGTATTGAAATTCCTGTTAGTGGCGTAGCGGGTGATCAGCAGGCAGCATTATTTGGTCAAGCTTGTTTTAAACCTGGTCAAGCAAAGAACACTTATGGCACGGGCTGTTTTATGCTCATGAATACAGGGGATAAACCTATTGTATCCAAAGCAGGTTTATTAACTACAATCGCCTGGGGGTTAAACGGGAAAATTTCTTATGCTTTAGAAGGTAGTGTCTTTATTGCCGGTGCTGCAGTACAATGGCTAAGGGATAGTCTTAAATTAATTGATGAATCAGCTGATTCCGAGTTTTATTCATCAAAAATTATAGACTCTGAAGGTGTTTATGTAGTACCTGCCTTTGTAGGCTTAGGTGCTCCATATTGGGATATGTACGCCAGAGGGGCCATTTTTGGCTTGACACGCGGCACATCAAAATCACACTTGATAAGAGCCACTCTTGAGTCGTTAGCCTTTCAGACCAGAGATGTTCTAGAAGCTATGGAAATAGATGCTGGTCAAAAATTACTTCTGTTGAGGGTCGATGGCGGTGCTTGCGCAAACAACCTGTTAATGCAGTTTCAATCTGATATCCTTGGTGTTCCCGTTCAACGTCCAAGAATATTTGAAACAACGGCTTTAGGTGCAGCATTTTTGGCAGGCTTAGCTACGGGGTTTTGGACTATGTCAGATATTTCTAAGCAATGGCAACTTGATCAAGAATTTAAACCTAATATGCCTGAGACCGAAAAGGAAAAAAGGTATAAAGGCTGGAAAAAGGCGGTTACTCGGACGATGGATTGGGAGAAGGAGGATTAATTTTCTCCTTTAGTCCAAGGGCCGCTCTCATTTTATGATAAATGGAGGTATTTTCATAGATTCCACGAAATAAAGTTGATCCTGGACCATAAGCAAACACTGGAATCATTGCCGCTGTGTGTCCATTGGTGGTGAATCCATATTTTAATTTATTCATTCTGGAATCAGCTTCAATACTCATTCCACCAGATTCGTGGTCAGCAGTAACTAAAACCAAGGTGTTTCCTTTTCTATTTGCATACTGAATAGCTTCCCAAATGGCTCGGTCAAAATCTAATGTTTCCATAACAACACCCCGTCCATCGTTGGCGTGGTTCATCCAATCTATTTGTGATCCTTCAACCAACAAGAAAAATCCTTTATTACTTTTTTGTTCTAAATACTGAACGCCTTGCCTCACAGCAAATGAAAGATAATTTCTTCCGCCACTGACAGTTAATGGTTGTTTATCTGCTGTAAAATAGAGTAAATTTTTATCTAAGGGCCATTTAATTTTATTCATAGTAGTGTATAGCTGATCCATTACTACATAGCCTTTATTCTCAAATTCATTAACTAAATCTCTGTCATCCATTTCTCTGTTTTGAAAATACTGGCGACCTCCACCAATGAGTAAATCTACGTTAGCATCTAAATAATCTAAAGCAATTTCTTCATACATTTCCCTTCGTGCTCGATGTGCGGCAAAAGCCGCCGGCGTAGCATGGACGATAGTGGATGTTACAATCATTCCTGTTGAAAATTTCATCGAATCCAGTTCTTCCAGAATACTTAACGTTGGAAGTCCATTTTCATCCGTTCCAATATTTCCATTGTTGGTTTTTATTCCACAAGCAATAGCGGTGCCTCCTGCTGCGGAATCTGTTATTAACTCATTCGCTGCATGTGATTTGTGAAATCCAATGACAGGAAATTTAGCTAAGGCCAATCGATTATTGTTGCTGTACATTGCGGCAGAAATCTGGGTTAAGCCCATTCCATCGCCTATAAGTAAAATGATATTTGTTGGATTATCCTGAAATTCTTTACTCTTCTCGTCTAAATCATAACTAATCGATGTATTTGATTTACAACCAACTAACAACAATAGAAAGGTAAAAGCAAAAGATATTTTTAATGAAATATACATTTTTATTGTTTAGGGATTAAAAATCAAACTACCTATTCTTACCAAGGTACTTCCTTCGTCTAATGCTATAGGAAAGTCATCTGACATACCAGCAGAAATTTCAGAAAAGAGGGGGCTGTTAGAAAAATAATCTTCCTTTAGTTCTTCGAAAAGAATTCTTAACTGTTTGAACTCAGACCGAATCTGTTGGTTATCCTCCGTATTTGTGGCCATACCCATTAAACCCCTGATTTGAATGTTTTTCATTTGTCCTAAAGTTTCATCGGACAATAAAGCCTTTACCTCTGATGGTAATAATCCTTGTTTTGTTTCTTCCTTAGCAATTTTAATTTGTAAAAGACATTCCTGAACAACCTCGTGTTTTTCCGCTTGTTTATTTATTTCTTGCAGTAATGAAAGTGAATCTACAGAATGGATAAGTTTTACTATGGGAATGATGGCTTTTACCTTGTTTTTTTGCAAAGAACCAATAAGATGCCATTCCAGATTACTACCATGCAACTCTTTTTTTGCAACGAGTTCCTGCACTCTGTTTTCACCAAAAATATTTTGCCCCCAATTTTTTACAGTCTCTATTTCATCGAAACTTTTATATTTGGATACAACGATTAATTTTGCTCCATAAGGTGACAGTTTATCGAGAACATTTCGGTAATTATTAATATGCATTAAGTAATAATTTAAAACAAACCATGTAATTCGGTTCTAACAGCTTGAATGACAGTACCTAAATCTTCTTGTTTATTAACAAAATCTAATTCATCGGTAGAAATGACAAGTAATCTACCCAATTTGTAATTACTAATCCAATTTTCATATCTTTCATTTAATTTTTTCAGATAATCAATACTGATACTACCCTCATATTCCCTTCCTCTGGATTGAATGTGGTCAACGAGGGTAGGAATACTGGCTTTAAGGTAAATAAGTAGGTCTGGCGGTTGAATATGGGCTGTCATAGAATTAAACAAAGAAGTATAATTATTAAAATCTCTTCCCGTCATGAGTCCCATATCATGCAAATTTGGAGCAAAAATATTAGCATCTTCATAGATAGTTCTGTCTTGAATGACAGTCACATCTCCATTTAATATTTGCATTATCTGATTATACCGTGTGTGTAAGAAATAAATCTGTAAGTTGAATGACCACCTGCGCATATCTGTATAAAAATCTACCAAATAGGGATTGTCATCTGTACTTTCATAATGTACCTGCCAGCCGAAATGCTTAGCTAATTGATAACATAAGGTCGTTTTACCAGCACCTATATTGCCTGCAATGGCAATATGTTTTATTTGAGGTATTAATTCCAAGTTCTTTTTTTTAGCTAAAAATAATTTATTGGCGAAAATACAACAACCTGAACACCTTGCCAAAAATTTATTTTTAGCTTTACCCTATATTTGAACGTTTGACGAATAAATAGGCATAAACTTCTATAAACTTGTTATGAAAATAGACAAAAACTTAATTTTGAAACTTGAAGATTTGAGTAGATTGAAACTCTCTGATGAGGATAGAGAATCAATGGTTTCAAATTTATCTGATATGTTAAAGCTCGTTGAAAAATTAAAGGAACTTCCAACCGATGACGTTGAGCCATTAATTTATATCAACAACGAATCTAACATTTGGAGAAATGATGAATCAGAAACACTGATATCAGCTGAAATGGCAGTAAAGAATGCGCCTGAGGCACATAAAAACTTTTTTAGTGTGCCAAGGGTTATAAATTTGGATAATAAGTAAGTACAAACAGACAACATGGAAAAAAAGCCTCTTATCTCAATTGAGAATTTGCGAAAAACTTATATTATGGGCGATAATGAGGTAAAAGCATTACAATCTGCCAGCCTTAATATTTATAAAAATGAATATGTTGCATTGATGGGTCCTTCCGGATCTGGAAAATCAACGTTAATGAATCTTTTAGGCTGTCTCGATTCACCGACATCTGGCGTTTATTCTCTTAATGGGAATAATGTGGCTAATATGGTCGATGAAGAACTGGCTATTGTTAGAAATAAGGAAATCGGATTTGTTTTTCAAACTTTCAACCTCTTGCCAAGATTGTCAGCATTAGAAAATGTGGCTTTACCTTTAGTTTATGCTGGTGTTCCAATAAAAATAAGGCTCAATAGAGCAAAAGATATGTTAGCTGCCGTTGGATTAAAAGATAGAATGGATCATAAGCCTAATGAGCTCTCCGGTGGACAAAGACAGAGGGTAGCCGTGGCAAGGGCTTTAGTTAACAATCCGTCTATTATTCTTGCAGATGAACCGACGGGGAATCTTGATTCTAAAACGTCTTACGAGATTATGCAATTATTTGAAGAAATTCATAAACTTGGAAATACTATCATTTTAGTTACACACGAACCTGACATTGCTGCGCATGCTCACAGAATTGTGAAGCTTAAAGATGGATACATAGAAAGTGATGAGTTAAATCAGTCTATTCAAAGTTTTACAATGCCTGTGTAAATTTATTGTTTGAAATGAAAATATATACAAAAAACGGAGATTTAGGAAAGACCTCATTAATAGGCGGCAAATCTCTATCAAAGAATAATATCAGGATTGAGGCTTATGGAGGTGTTGATGAGTTAAACGCTTGGATTGGTTTATTGGCTGATTTGCTTGAAGATGACCGCCAGGTAACATTTCTAAGGTATATTCAAAATCAGTTGTTTGTCATTGGTTCCAAATTGGCTACACCAATAAATAGTACTTTCTCCGCACCTGAACTGCCTACGGATTTAATTGAAAAGTTAGAGGCTGAGATTGATTTTATGGACGCTGATTTAGTAGCTTTAACCAATTTTATACTACCGGGGGGCCATCCTTTAGTTTCATACTGTCATTTGGCTCGGGTTGTATGTAGAAGAGTTGAACGAAATATAGTATCTCTTACAGAAGTAGAACCGGTAGAAAATCAGATTTTGGCTATTATAAATCGCTTTTCTGATTATCTCTTTATCCTGTCCAGGTATAATGCTAAAAAATTAAAGGTGGAGGAAATCGTTTGGAAAGCACCTTAAAATTTATTTTGATTTCTTGAATTTTCGTATAAATTTGCAGGGCAATTCGGTTTATGCCTAGTAACAACGTGTTTTCAGCAAATTCGCTACGGTTTATCTCCATCATAATCTTTACCGGGTTAATTGTCTTCTCATTATTTGTCTTTTTCAATGTATTTACAAATGACTTTTTTTCCAATATAGGCATTTCAGGTTTACTGGTTGGTGTGTTTTTACTTCTTACTTTTATCATTTTCCGCACCATTAATATTGACGAAACCCTAAATAGGTCAATATTTTTTTTGTTAAGTTTAATTCCTTTTTTTACGTTAATTGCCCATTTGCTTAGTCAGTATAATCCACTTTTTTTATACATGCTGCCTTTAGGTATTATCATTATAGTTATTAAATATTTCTTTAATGAAAGTCTTTCTTTTGGTATTTATTTTTCTACGATTTCCAGTATTTTTCTTTCTTTAAATCCTTCCATACAATGGATGTTTTTACAAATTTTCACTGGATTACTCATTCTTTTTTTACCATTTGACGGTAAGAAGCCTTCCCGAATTATTGGGAGTACAATAGTAGTTTGCATAACATCTATTTTAATTTCCGTCAGTTTAAAGCTAACTTACCCTACCTTTCAACCTTCTTTTGAGGAACTTCTCACCTTTTTATTCACTCAGTCTCTAATATTACTCCTTGCTTATTTAATCATACCTTTTTTAGAAAAGATTTTTTCTTTTACATCGGCATTTTCCTTAAATGAATTAGGAAATTTAGATAATTTTCTATTGAAAGAATTGGCGCTAAAAGCTCCGGGTACATATCAACATTCTATACAGGTAAGTTACCTGGCGGAAGCCGCTGCACAAAAAATTCATGTAAATAGCTTATTATGCAGGGTAGGCGGGTTATACCACGATATTGGTAAAATAGTTAATCCTGATTATTTTAATGAGAATATTCAAAGTCTTAATCCTTTTGAAAATCAATCATTTCATAGAAGTGCTGCAATGATTATTAAACATGTAAAGGATGGTATAGACTTAGGAAAAAAATATAGATTGCCCGAAGTAGTCATAGACTTTATAAGAACACATCACGGCACTACCAAAGTAGAATATTTTTATCGAAAATTTAAAGCCACTGACAATTGTTACGATGTCAATGAGGCAGATTTTACATATCCTGGCCCCAAGCCATCTACAAGGGAGCAATCTATTGTAATGCTTGCCGATACGGTGGAGGCTGCTTGTAGAAGTTTAAAGAACCCAACAGAGGGAAGTCTGTTTAATTTAATTGACAGATTAATTGAATATAAGTTAGAAACGGGTCAGTTCGAGGAATCCCAATTATCCATGGTGGAACTTGATTTATGTAAAGAGGTATTCAAAGATTACATTAAAACTTTTTACCATCAAAGAATTTCTTATCCCGAACCAGTGAATTCGGGACAAGAATTCTTGTGATACTTATTTTTTAATCATTGGTAAAATAATCCTTGATGGATATTTTGTGCTATGATGTACTTTATTTTTTGCTACTACGCCAACTTTTTCGTCATAGTTATTTCCTCCTGTATTTAGATTTCTGTCAAATCTTGGAAAATTACTACTTGAAATTTCAATTCTGATTTGATGTCCTTTTGGAAAAAAATTACTGGTTGATAAAGCAGATAGTTTCACTTCATAAACCTTATCTTTTTCCATAAATACTTCTTTGTCATACCCTTCTCTATATCTAACCCTCTGAATTGTTTCGTCAAGATTATAGGCCTTTCCGTCGGGATAAACATCTATTAATTTAAGGGTAAAATCAGTATCCTTGGCATCGGACGACACAAAAAGAACAGACTCTATAAAGCCACTAATTTCAACGTCTTCGGTTAATGGCGGCGTAGAATAAACCAAGATATCTTCTCTTAATTCCATGGTTTGTTGATCTAAAGATCCCCCTTGGATAGCGTTACCAATACAACAAACATTCCCACCAAAAGAATTTACAGGATTTGCAGGATCATAAGAAAATTGGTCTGGTAAATCAGTTTTAGGGGCTGACAAAGTTAATGCACCATCTCCATTTCTGGAATTTGCTTTACCGTTACTATTTAAATAAAATGGTGTAGCCACGGCTTCTTTTGGAGGCCAGGTTTCACTTTGTTGCCATTTATTAGAACCCATAGTAAAATATTGAACTCTGGGCAGTTTACTTTTCACACCATTTTCCTGACCTTTTAACCAGTAATCGAACCAGCTATAAGTTAGCGCGTCATAATCTAATCGGGCATCTCCCACACTTCTTTCACCCACAATGGTATTTTCGGTTGCTCTTTTAAAGGAGCAATGTAAGGTGGGTGCAATAACTAAGTATTGATTATCAGCAGCTTCAGGAAATTTAGATTTGTCTCTTAATAGGTTAAAGAGGGCAATATTAGGTGTTGTAGCGACATCGTACCATGAAACGAACCAATAGGAGGGTTTTTTAAATGCCATATTGTCATGAAACAAACCACCTTGAAACCATTTTTGGTCATTAGGTTTTCTGCGAATCATGTCTTCATAAACGCCTATCGGACCATTTACATTTTTAATAATATCCTGAACTGGTAAATGCTTTAACGCGGTAACCCAGTCAACTTTTGGGTTTTCAGGCGCCAGGTCAAAGTTCCGGGATACTCTTATTAACTCCTCTTGGGTAATGTCAACTGGAAAAGTAGGTCTTACTCTGTCATTTTGAACACTATATAGCCAGGAAGTGAATAACATCTGCTGTGCTCCGCCTCTAAACCAATTACCCTGCTCATATAAATTTCCAATTTTTCCAACGCCAGCGCCAAATCCTTGTGGAACGAGCGCAGTATGCGCTGGGTGATCGAGGGATGCTACAGCCATTTGCCATTCTGCCGTTGAAGAACAACCAATGGTTCCAATTTTTTGATTGGACCATTCCTGTGAGGAAATCCACGAAAATGCATCATAACCATCTGTTGTGGGCGTGCCAAGAATATCCCAAACCCCTTCAGAAAAAAAACGTCCTCGTTCATTTTGAACAATATAGACATAACCTCTTTTTACAGCATCATAAGCAGTTTCATACTGTCTAATCATCTCCTTACCGTCAATCCATTGATTGAAATTATAAGGTGTTTTAGATAAAATAACAGGATATTTTCCCGGGCCTTTTGGCCTGTAAATATCTGTAGCAAGCCTTATACCATCACGCATAGGCATCATCACTTTTTGGTCAACTACGGCAATTTCTTTTAATTTCTCAAGAGTAACTGCCTCATTTTGCCCAAATAAAATGAGTGGGAATAAAAATAGAAATAAGCAATGTTTTTTCATGTAAGTAGATTTAAAATGATTTTTCAGCTTTGCCAATATAGTTAAATGGGGTTATTTTTAGTAACTCCATTTTTACCTCTTCATTCACATTAAGGGTATGGATAAATTGATGAATTTCGCTTTCAGTTACCTTACTGACCCCTCTCGTCAGATCTTTTAACGCTTCATAAGGTTTTGGGAAACCCTCTCTTCTCAATATCGTTTGAATAGCTTCTGCTACAACCATCCAGTTTTTACTCAAATCTGATGATATTTTATCTTCTTGAACACGTAATTTTGATAAGCCCTTTTTTAATGATTTTATTGCAATTAAGGTATGAGCAAAAGGCACACCTGTATTTCTTAGCACTGTACTGTCTGTTAAATCTCTTTGTAACCTTGAAATAGGTAATTTTTCGGCTAAATGGTGAAATAAAGCATTGGCAACACCTAAGTTCCCTTCTGCATTTTCAAAATCAATAGGATTTACTTTATGTGGCATAGCAGAGGAGCCAATTTCGCCTTGAATAGTAGCTTGTTTAAAATAATCCATAGAGATATAAGTCCATATATCTCTTGAAAAATCTATAAGTATAGTATTTATACGTTGTAAATTATGGAAGAGAGCGGCTAAATTATCATAATGTTCAATCTGAGTGGTTGGTTTTGACCTGTCTAGTCCGAGAGAAGCTAAAAATTCATTGGCAAAATGATGCCAGTCTATAGATGGATAAGCTACATAATGTGCATTAAAATTTCCTGTTGCGCCACCAAATTTACCGTTTATAGGTACAGTGCATAAATGCGCTATTTGTACGTTTAATCTGGACACAAAAACACCAATTTCTTTACCCAAAGTTGTTGGTGAAGCAGGTTGTCCATGGGTTCTGGCCAGTAATGGTATGTTGCCCCATGCTTCTTCCATAGATTTTAATTCGTTGACTAAGGAATAAATTTGTGGGTAAAAAATATCCGTTAAAAAATCTTTAATGGATAATGGAATGGCGGTATTGTTGATATCCTGAGAGGTTAAGCCAAAATGTATCCATTCAGAAATATCTGATAATTCCATGATATCAAATTTTTCTTTTAGATAGTATTCAACGGCTTTAATATCATGATTTGTAATTGACTCGATTTCTTTAATTTTCAAAGCTTCTTTAACATCAAATGCAGTAAAAAGCTCCAATATAGCCTCTTTATTTTCTTCCAGTTTTTGCGACCCCTTGAATGAAATCTGTCCCGAAAGTTTCATTAAATATTGGATTTCAACAAAAATTCTATATTTAATGAGTGCGAATTCACTAAAATAAGATGAAAGTTCTTTTGTTTTGTCGGCGTAACGACCATCAATAGGAGAAATTGCGGTAATCATAAGTTTATTTATAGGTTCAAATACTTTTTAACAGCGTATCAAAATCAACATGTTCAGAAATTAATTCGATGGCTCGTTTAGATTTCCATGGGGTACGGTTGTTGATTTTAACTTCAATTCTACTCACTTTAACAACGGATCCGTAAGTATCTAACAGCGTGGTTATCACTGGGATTTTATGGGTTTTAAGATAGGGTAGATTTAGTTCCTCAGGGTCAATCCACTTATGTTGCCTACCATCACTGGTTATTATTACCCCTGATAAGGGAGATTTTTTTAATCCTTTTGCGGCGGTAATCGTTTTAATTTTTTTGAGAGCCTCGCCAATTCTTTTGATACTGGTTACCAAAAGAAGATTTTCAGTAGCAGCAAATTCCTCAGCGTCTATCAATGAACCAGCAATAAAATCTTCAATTCGGTTATTCATGTATTCCTCATTTAAAACAACTCTTCCCTCCACAGCCTGTCTGATAGCCTCCATTATGGGTAAAGAAAGGGATTGTTCGTAGGGTAATACACCCAATAATTTTAAATTTAATTGTTTAAGCTTAATATTAAGGTAGTGTTCAATTTCTTCCTTTTTTTCTGGCTTTACCTTGTTTACAATGACCCCAAGAATGGGTACATTTTCTTCTCTAAATAGAGATAAATTCATATTTAGCATGTCAAGAGTGCTACCAATACCTCCCTCAACCACCATTATTACCCCTGCATTTAATAATTTGGCTACCCGGGCATTAGATAAATCTACAATGCTCCCTACGCCTGGATGACCAGTACCTTCATAGACTACGATATCATATTGCTCGCTCAACTCATTGTGAGCATTCATCAATTTTTCTTCAAAATTGAATTTTTCAGGATTATCAAGAAATTCTTTAGTAACTCCTCTCCCTAAAATAACCGGACTATGAATTTCAGGCTTCATTCTAAATCCTATTACTTCAGAAAATAATACTGCATCTTTATCCGCAATAGTGCCATTCAAGGAAATATATTTTTGACCAACAGGTTTGCAATAGCCTGTATTGTAGCCTTTAGCCAATAAATTAGCTACAATACCTAATGTGCAGGTTGTTTTACCAACGTGCTGACTTGATGCCGCAACATATATGTACTTACAAGAAATTCCGTCTAACTGTATCATTTTTCATAAGATTTGAAAAGGTTAAAATTGATTCCCCTTAAATTTAAGGCTAAATTTCATAGATTAATTTGACATTATTATTTTTTTTACGATACTTTTGGGGTTTATTTGAAAAAATCAATTCTTGAAGATAAAATTTTATTATGCCCAAACACCTTCTTATTGTCGAGTCACCAGCGAAAGCTAAAACCATTGAAAAATTTCTGGGTGGCGATTTTACCGTTAAATCAAGTTATGGACATATCAGAGATTTAGAAAAGGGAAATAGCGCAGTGGACGTTTCGATGGACTTTAAACCTCACTACATTATTTCACCTGAAAAACTTAAATTAGTAAAAGATTTAAAAGAAGCAGTTAAAAAAGTAGATGAGGTTTGGTTAGCCACGGACGAAGACCGGGAGGGAGAGGCCATTTCCTGGCACTTATGTGAGGTCTTGAATTTAGACGTGCATAAAACAAAGAGAATAGTTTTTAGAGAAATAACAAAACAAGCGATTACAAAAGCTATTCAATCTCCTAGAAATTTAGATTTAAATCTTGTAAATGCTCAACAAGCCAGAAGAATTCTCGACAGATTAGTTGGATTTGAACTTTCAGAAATTTTATGGCGAAAGGTTAAGGGTAAATTATCTGCCGGAAGAGTTCAATCGGTTGCGGTAAAGTTAATTGTTGAGAAAGAAAGAGAAATCAATCAATTCAACTCCGAACTATTTTTTAAAGTAGAAGCTTTCTTTTCTGTTTATAATGAACAAGGGAAATCAATCTTATTAAAATCAGAACTCACCAATAAACTACAGGGGATTGCACAGGCAAATGATTTTTTATTGTCTTGCGTCGGTGCTCAATATACTATCCAATCTATTGAGGTTAAGCCATTGTCAAGAAAACCTGCGGCTCCTTTTACTACATCAACCCTTCAACAAGAGGCGAGTAGAAAATTAGGTTTTTCCGTACAGCGAACTATGATCATTGCTCAAAAACTATATGAAGCAGGACATATATCCTATATGAGAACCGATTCAACGAGTTTAAGCGAACAAGCTATTCTGGCAATTGAAAATGAAATAGTTCAATCCTTTGGTGCAAAATATTCAACACCAAGGAGATATAAAAGTAAATCAGCTAATGCTCAGGAAGCGCATGAGGCTATAAGACCTACCTACTTTGAAAAATCTCAAATTACGGGTGATAGAGATGAAGCAAGATTGTATGAGTTAATTTGGAAGAGGGCTATGGCGTCTCAAATGGCTGAGGCGTTATTAGAAAAAACCCAGGTTAAAATAGGTATATCAACGGTACCAAAAGCGGTGCTATTAGCTGAAGGGGAAGTCCTTAAGTTTGATGGATTTCTAAAACTTTATCTCGAATCTAATGACGACGATGAAGAAGATGAAGTAAAAGGAATGCTTCCTCCACTTAAAGTGGAGCAGGTGTTGCCCCTGAGTGAAATGAAAGCAACAGAAAGGCAAACGAGAGGTCCTTCCAGATATTCTGAGGCTGGTTTAGTTAAAAAATTAGAGGAACTTGGAATAGGAAGACCCTCTACGTATGCTCCCACTATAAGTAAAATCATGGAGGAAGGTAGGGGATATGTTGTTAAAGAATCTAAAGATGGTACAGAACAGATTTTTCAAGTCCTGAAGCTTGAGAATGATAAGATATCGCAACATTCTCTAAAAGAAAATACTGGTTCTTTTAAAAACAGACTGGTACCAACCGATATGGGTATTACTGTTGCAGATTTTCTAGATGAGAATTTTGTGGAAATCATGAATTATTCATTCACCGCTGAAATAGAAGAAAGGTTCGATGCCGTCGCTTTGGGTAAAATTGCATGGACCAAAATGTTGAAAGATTTTTATTTCCCTTTTCATGATCTCGTGATTCAAACGATGGAAAGTGCTACCAGACCAACCCGCGAGAGAATACTAGGTAAAGATCCTGTAACGGGCTTAACCGTTCTTACGAGGATGACCCGTGTAGGCCCAGTGGTTCAAATGGGGACTCCCGATGAATTAGGTCCAGAAGGCAAGCCAAAATATGGAAATTTAGTGGCTGGCCAATCTATCGAAACCCTTACTTTTGAAGAAGCTTTACTTCTTTTCTCTCTTCCCCGTGACTTGGGAACCTATTTGAATGAAAAAGTCTCAATCGGTAAAGGTAAGTTTGGTCCTTATGTGAAATTTGGAGAGAAATTTATATCTATTCCCAGAACATCAGATCCTTTTACTATTACTATAGATGAGGCTCAAAGTCTCATTGACCAAAAAGAAAAAGAAGATGCTCCAGTTCATCATTATCAAAATGAACCGGTAACTAAAGGGAAAGGTCGTTTTGGTCCATTTTTAAAATGGAAGGAATATTTTATAAATATTCCTAAAAAATATAATCCGGATACCATTTCTGTAAAAGATATGGACGAACTTATTTCCGCTAAAATTAATAAGGAAAATAGTAGATTTATCTTGCAATGGGAGTCAGAACATATTAGTGTGGAAAGAGGTCGTTGGGGGCCATTTATTCGATTTAAAAAGGAAATGATTTCTTTTCCAAAGACGGATGGCATTAAAATAGATGATGAACAAGCAGCGCTGTTTGACTTAGATTCTATCAAGAAAATCATTGAAAAACAAATTCCTGACGCTTTTAAAGTTAAAATTACCGCAAAAAAAACAAAAGCTAAAAAAATATAACCATGTCAAAATTAAACGAAAATCTGGATAATCAAGAGATAATGGAAAACTCAATGAATATTGAGTTGTCAGAAGAAATTGCAGAAGGTATTTATTCGAATCTCGCAGTTATTTCTCACAGTAATGCTGAATTTGTAGTAGATTTCATATTACTTGTTCCTAATGTACCTAAAGCTAAGGTTAAATCAAGAATTATTTTGACGCCTCAACACGCTAAAAGATTGTTAGGTGCAATGGCGGATAATATTAAAAGGTATGAGCAACAATTTGGTGAAATTGTTGACCCTAATGCTAATAATTATATCCCGCCAATGCACTTTACAACGAGAGGGGAAGCTTAATTGGAAAAGGCCAATAATTCTATTTCAAAGATTAAGACGCTTCTTCCTGGTATACCACCTGAACCAAACTGTCCGTATCCAAGATTAGATGGTATGATAAAAGTTCCTTTTCCTCCTTTTTTAAGTAAAGGAATAGCTATTCTCCATCCTGGAATGAGACTTGTCAGTTGAAATGTAGCCGATTTACCTGTCCCTGTTTGATCGAATACAGTGCCGTCCATAAGCGTTCCTTTATACCTTACCTCTACTGTTGCCGTTGGGGAAGGGTTATTCCCTACACCAGTATTGATAATGTTGTAGTGGATGCCACTTGGATCTTTGGTCATGGTTAATTTATTAGTGGTCAGGTAGTTTACAATTACTTCCTGATCTACCATATCCTGATCAACCACTTCTTTTGTACATGAAGAAAAAAGAAAGGTCAACAGAAATAAAAATCCTACTTGTTTCATATATATATTTTTTACAAAAGTAAATAATTTCCATGACTAACAAAGAAATTGCACAGACATTCCAGCTTTTGTCAAATCTTATGGAATTACACGATGGAGACCCATTTCGAATCAAATCTTATCAATTTGTTTACCAAACGATAAGAAATTTAGAGGTTTCTCTTGTCGATTTACCCCAGTCAGAAATAGCTAAAATTAAGGGCATAGGTAAATCTATTGCCTTACAATTGGTCGAGCTGCTAAACACAGGCAGTTTAACCTCACTAAATAATCTTTTAGAAATAACACCACCTGGCATTCTGAAATTATTGAAAATAAAAGGTTTTGGGCCTAAAAAAATCAAACAACTCTGGTCTGAACTTGGCACTGAAACGCCAGGCGAACTTCTTTATGCTATTCAAGAAAATAGATTACTTGCCTTAAAGGGATTTGGTCAAAAATCTCAGGATGAACTACATAAACAGATTCTGTTTTTGTTGCATCATGATAATCAATTTTTATACCCTGAATTATTACAAGAAGCCAACGAATTATTAGGTTCCTTTACATCGCTTCATTCAACTATTGTTATCGAATTAACGGGCGATTTGAAAAGGAAGTTACCTTACTCAAAGTCTATTGAGTTTTTTTTAGACGGGTCACCAGATACGAAACTATTTGACAACTTAGCCCATGTGAGTGAGGTGGAATTAAAGGAGGATAGTATTACCGCTACCTGGAAAGGATTTTACAAAGTAGTTTTTTATTTTTCAAATGGGGTTAAATTCGGAAATAAATGGATGGTTCATACAGGTAGTAATACCTTTATAAATAGTTTATCTTTAGATCTATTAGCTCCAGATACGCCTGATTTTAATACAGAGGAGGAGGTGTTTTCATCTTTAAAATTGCAAGTTATTCCTCCGGAAGTAAGAGAATATCCAATACATGATATTCTGGACTCTAACGTATTGGATAATTTGATAACCATAGATGATATAAAGGGAGTGGTTCATTCTCATTCTTTATATAGTGATGGCTCTAATACTATAGCTCAAATGGCATCTGTATCTCAACAAAGTGGATACGCCTATTTAGTTATGACCGACCATTCACAGGCAGCATTTTATGCTAATGGATTGAAATGGGATAGAATTATTCAACAACAACAAGAGATTGATAAGCTAAATAAGGAAAATGAAGGTTTCACCATACTCAAAGGCATTGAATGTGATATTTTATCCAATGGTGATTTAGATTATACTCATGAAATTCTCTCAACTTTTGACGTAATTATCGCTTCTATCCATAGTATTTTAAAAATGGATGAAGAGAGGGCAATGTCCAGAATAATTAAAGCTATTGAAAATCCTTTTACACATATATTAGGTCATCCAACGGGTAGATTATTACTTTCGAGGCCCGGTTACCCCTTAGATATGAAAAAAGTGATAGATGCTTGTAGTGCCAACAAAGTAGCTATTGAACTAAATGCAAATCCACGAAGATTAGATCTTGACTGGCAATGGATTCCTTATGCAATGGATAAAAATGTATTTATTTCTATTAATCCGGATGCTCACGCTTTAAAAGGAATTGACGACATTAAGTATGGCGTGAATATGGCCAGGAAAGGAAAACTGCAAAAGGAATTTTGTTTAAATGCCTGCGATGTTTCTACTTTTTTAGACAGAATAAAAAAGTAAAATTAACCGTCTATTAACAAAATAAATAGCTTGCCATACTAAGAATTGAATAATTGTACCTATTTTTGCGGCTGATTTTAGTTTTATTAAATTTTAAAAAAAATGAATATGAACAGAAATAGTTTTTTCCTGATGTTATTTGTTTCATCAAGTATTTTAGTAAGCTGTGATTCAAAAAGTGATGTTAGAGATGCTGCAAAGGATAGCCTAAATCCAGAAGCTAGTGCGATGACAGCAACTGCTACAGATCCAACAGCGATGCCTTCTGAGGCGCCAACTGGACCTACAACCACGGTAAATTTTTCAGAAGAAAGATTTAACTTCGGAACAGTGGCTGCGGGTGAAAAGGTTCAGCATAATTTCAAAATTAAAAATACGGGTAAAGAACCATTAATTATTACTAATGCAAGTAGTAGTTGTGGTTGTACTGTACCTGAATGGCCAAAAGAACCTATTGCTCCAGGTAAATCAGGAGAAATAAAGGTTGTTTTTGATAGTAATGGTAAAAGTGGTGCTCAAAGTAAAAGAGTTACTATCGTTTCTAATACAAATCCACCAGAATCTTTTCTTTACCTGGAAGGAGATGTTTCAGGCGGTGCTCCTCAAGGGAATTAAAAAAATCTAACCTAATAAAGGGAATCTCTTACAGGGGTTCCCTTTTTTTATATTATGCTGAATCTATACTTATCACTCATAAAGTTTAGTCATACTGTCTTTGCTTTACCCTTCGCACTCATTGGTTTTTATCTGGCCTATTTTAAATATCAACCAACCGATGTTATTACTAAATTTATTTTAGTGATTTTAGCCATGGTTTTTGCCAGAAGTTCTGCTATGGCCTTTAATAGGTATGTTGACAGGGAAATAGATGCCAAAAATCCACGGACAAAAGATCGGGAAATTCCGTCAGGTAAAATCTCAAAACAAGCGGCTATTTGGTTTATTTTATTAAGTATGTTGGGCTTCATAACTACTACTTTTTTTATAAATAAATTATGTTTTTACCTTTCTCCCATTGCATTATTAGTGATATTGGGGTACAGTTTCACGAAGCGTTTCACTTGGCTTTGCCATTATGTATTAGGTTTAGGTTTAGCCCTTGCACCTATTGGCGCTTATCTCACCATTAGTGGCGAATTTGATAGTTTAACTATAATATTTGGGTGTTGTGTTTTCTTTTGGGTAGGAGGATTCGATATAATTTATGCTTTGCAGGATGCTTCTTTTGACGCTTCCTTTCAATTAAAATCAATTCCAGCACAATTTGGCATAAGCAAGGCGATAACAATTTCAAGAATCTCCCATCTTTTATCTGCTTTATGTCTATTTTTTGGCGTTCTCCTATTGAATAAACAATACACCAGCATTGGATGGTTATCTTGGCTCGCTTTTGTTCTCTTTATTATACTACTTGTAAGGCAGCACCTATTAGTTAATGATAAAGATTTATCCAGAATAAATCAGGCCTTTTTTACTACCAATGGGATGGCTAGTGTAATTTTAGGGTCATTTATTATATTGGATTTGTTTATTTGATATTTTTTATCTCGTCACCCACGTGTATAATATCATTGTCGGTTCCTGTCTTTAAGCAAGCGTTCAGGCCGAAGATAATTTTTTTATTTTCGAGATAATTCTTTGACATAAATGGTAAAATCTGTTCATTCACCGTCATTGTTTCAGGTTCAATACTTATAACCTGACATCTTGCACAGGGTTTAAAGGAATCAAAAATATGATTGTTTATTTCAATAGACTTCCAACTTTTTTCTTCGTTAAGTTCACTATTATTTATGACTATATTAGGTCTGAAATGTAACATTGATACCTTTTTGTCTAAATGGCTATTCAAGAAAGCTAAATTTGTTTCAGAACAAATTAAATAAGGAAAACCATCAGCAAATAAAACACCCTGTCCTTTATTTGCGTATTTTAAATCAACTTGTCTAAAAAAATCTGGTATCATTCTTACAAGCATGCAGCGTATGCCTAACGCCTCGGAAAACCAGTCGTCTATCATTTTATCTACTGATTGAACATCTATAACGTCATCCCAAACGTTTACCTTATATATGATACTTTTTTGATATGGAGGATTTAAATGAACTAAAATTGGAGTTTGATTTTTTTTCTCATTTTCTAATTGTAATAAATCTTCATTTATCATGCTGACTTTTATGCTGTACAATGATGGAAACTCTCTTAGAGTGATCATTTTTTTTTCAGCATAACTCATTAACATAAACTTTCTATCATTTTTAAATCCAGTAGATGTTACTTTAGCTAACGGAAGAGAAACCCCACTAAGTGATTTTATCGGATAAATGATTATTTTTGAGACAGTTTTCATAACCAATGACTAATTTTATAAAAAATAATACAATGAGGGATATAATTAAAATAATAAATGCGTCAAATTTTGTTTCAAACATTTTCTGCATTATTATTTTCCTGGCTATTCCAATGATTGGATTAGCTCAAAGTTATAAAAGTTTGGTACAGAAAGGAAATGAATTTTATGATAATAAGTCTTATGCTGAAGCCCAAACATATTATGCTGAAGCATTAAAGAAAAAGGACAATGACCTTGAATTAGTCGTAAAGTTAGGGGAATGTTTATGGCGCTGCAATAAAATGTACGAAGCTAATGGTATTTTTTCCTCGGTAGCCACCGCTCGTAATTTGCCGTCCTCATTTTATTTATACTATGGACAATCGTTAAGAGCATCTGGTAATTACAGAGAAGCAAAAAACATGTTTTTGAAGTACGGCCAAATTAATCAGAGTATCGGTGATAATTTTGTGGAGTCATGTGATTGGGCAATGAAAAATGGTAATAAATCAGATGAATATGAAGTTATCAATGCTGGTTTTAATTCAAAAGAAGCTGATTTTTCGCCCGTTTCAATTCAAGGTGCTATTATTTTTTCGTCCACAAGAAATGCCAAGATTCAAAATTACAAAGCTGAAAATTATTCATCTCAAAAGGTAAGTTTACCTCCACCTGTCAGTTTCCAGGGAGTGAATAGTTCGTTAGCTCAAGTATCATTTTCTTCAAACCAATCGTTCATCGCTTATTCTCAATGGACAGTTAAGAAAAACACCAGATTAATACCAGAATCAGGTCTAAAAAGTAAAATCAAATGGGGAAATTACCAATTTGAAAATAATAGCTTTAATATAAATGAATTACCTTTTTCCATAAATCAAGGTTTAGCTAATTACGGATATCCCTATTTATCAAACGATGGAAATGCGCTGTATTTTTCCAGTGATATGGAAGGTGGTTATGGTGGGATGGATTTATATGTTATTTATAGAGAAGGTTCGAACTGGACGACACCCATAAATTTAGGACCTAAAATTAACTCACAGGGAGACGAAATTAGTCCGTATTTAAAAGGTAAATCCTTATTTTTTTCCTCAAATTGGCATGCGGGCTTTGGCGGTTATGATATTTTTAATGTTAATCTTAATGATAATAATGAGTGGTCTGTCGTAAATAATTTGGGACTTCCAATCAATTCTCCATTTGACGATTTTGATTATATGACCTTAGGAAATAGTGGCTTCTTTACCAGTAATAGAAAAGGTGGTTTAGGGGCGGAGGATATATATTCATTTAAAAAATCTTCTGCGGGTGTTGTATTAAAGGTGGTCAATGCCTTGGACGGAGCGCCTGTTTCGGAGGTTAGAATAGAGTGGGGAAATTGTTTGTCTTCTGATAAGCCACCTATGCTTACGAATATTATCGGTTTTTACAACCTGAATGAAAATATTAATATTCCTTGCACGCTTACTTTTTTAAAAGAAGGTTTTTCATCTAAAAAGATAACATTAACCCAAGCTAATATTGATGCTGAGGAAATAACCATTCCTTTAATTAGATTAGGCGAAATTTATCTGGGTCAGATATTTGATAATCAAACTAAACTCCCTTTAGGTGAGGTAGAGGTATCCATAGAAAATTTATCTAATTCCACTAAAATGAATGCACAAAGCAGTTCAAACGGTGTTTTTGAATTTGCGTTGAAACCCAATACTACTTATAATCTTACGCTTAAAAAAGAAGGATATAAGAATTATACTAAAACCATAAAGACAACCATTGACGGACGAGACAGGACAGTTTTAGGTGAAAGTTTTTTAACGAAGGGAAGCAATAATTCCTCTCCTGACATTAAAGAGGGTCTGAATAAAGGGTTTTCTATTCAAATTTCAGCCCTTACATCTACTCCTCCAGCTAATCAGTTTAGTGACCTTTGGCGTATTGCTGACATTTATGTCAAAAGAGAAGATAATCAAGTTAAAATAAGAATGGGGGTTTTTAAAACCCAAAACGAAGTTTTAATAGCTTTAGAAAGAGTTAGACAGAATGGATATCCACAGGCATTTATTGTGGAAGAGACAAATGGACCTGGATTTACCAATTTGGTTCCAGTTGAAATGGTGGAGATAGACAAGCCCATTGAAATAACTAAACCGAGCACTCCTACAGAGGTTCAGAAACCAAGTAAGGTTGAAACACCTACATCCAGTACTACGACGGTAAGGTATAAAATTCAACTTGCTGCATTAAGAGACACCAGATTTTTTGATGCAAAAAGGGTAGCACATCTGGGTACAATAAAGGATTATCAAAAACCAAATAACATCACGGCTAAAGTTATCGGTGATTTTTCAGAGGATAACGTTAAACAAATGTTGAGCGAAATTAGATTAGCTGGATTTAAGGATGCCTACATTGTCAAAGAAGTAAATGGCGTGTTAATTCCAGTACCTGTTTTGAAATGATTTAAATACTAAATTTCTGAGTATATAATCACCTTACTTTTAAATTCAGCTAAATAATAACCTTTAAGAGTAATTATTTAGCTGAATTTTATATTAATCAGTAAAGTAAAAGGCTATTATACTTTGATTAGTTATAAATAGCTTCAATTGGGGTTAAAGGCAAGTCAAAAGCATCGGCTACTCCTTTATAAACCACTTTACCTTGCACAATATTGAGGCCAAGTTGAAGGGAAGGATTCTCTTTACACGCTTTTTGCCATCCTTTTGAGGCAAGTTGAAGGGCAAACGGTAATGTTGCATTGGTTAATGCAATGGTTGATGTCATTGGTACGGCGCCAGGCATATTGGCAACGCAATAATGTACTATATCGTCTATGATAAAAATAGGATCTTCGTGGGTGGTGGGTCTTGTCGTTTCAAAACAACCGCCCTGATCGACAGCAACATCTACGAGAACACTTCCCGGTTGCATGTCCTTTAGCATATCTCTGGTAATTAATTTTGGTGCTTTTGCCCCTGGAATAAGTACAGCGCCAATAATTAAATCATGGTCTTTAATTAACCTTCTGATATTATATTCACTTGAATATAGGGTTGTTACATTAGAAGGCATGGTTTCTGAAAGATATCTTAATCTATTCAGGTTAAGATCTAAAATAGTAACTTTAGCCCCAAATCCTGCGGCCATTCTGGCAGCTTGCATACCAACAATGCCACCACCTAACACCATCACTTTGGCAGGTTCTACCCCTGGAACACCTCCTAATAAAATACCTTTACCTTTTGCTGGTTTCTCCAAAAATTTTGCCCCTTCCTGAATGGACATTCTACCTGCCACTTCTGACATAGGTATGAGTAATGGGAGCGATCCGTCAGCTTGTTCTACGGTTTCGTAAGCAAGGCAAATGGCCTTCTTTTCTATCATTGCCTTTGTTAAGGTCTCATTGGATGCGAAATGAAAATAAGTGAAAAGGAGTTGATTTTCTCTAATCAGATTATATTCCTCCTGAATCGGTTCCTTTACTTTAATAATCATCTCTGCTTGCTGATAAACAGAGGCAATATCTGGTAAAATTTCAGCCCCGGCATCTATATAGGCACTATCGCTAAAACCGCTGCCTAAACCAGCGTTGGTTTGTACATAAACAATGTGACCTTTTTTTATAAAATCTAACACCCCGCCTGGAGTTAATGCTACTCTGGCTTCCTGAGCCTTGATTTCTTTTGGTACGCCAATTTTCATTTTGTGTATTTTAGTTGGTTTTTGAGCGACGTAAATTTAAGTATTTTAAGTCATAATCTCTATGATTTATTTTGAATTACTATCTTTGATTTATTTTAATTCCCTTGTATGTTTAATGATATTCAATTCATTTATTTCGATTTAGATGATACATTAATGGATTTTTCCTCTGCTTCTAATGAAGCTTTTGTTCGTTTAATGGAGTACTACGATTTACCCAATGACCAACAATGTTTTGAGATTTATCAGCGAGGAAATCACCAAACATGGCAGGAATTTGAGCAAAATTTAATTTCATCCCATGAACTTAGATCTTTAAGATTTGAACGATTCTTATCCGCTATGAATTGGCATGATAAAGCTGACGCCTTTGAAATGAATGCACAGTATATATCTTTTTTGATAAATGAATCAAATTTAATCTCGGGTGCTCTTTCATTATTAAATTTCTTTAAGGATAAAATTCCAATGGGTATTTTAACGAATGGACTTAAAGAAGCGCAAAGGCCGAGACTCTCGAAAGCTGAAATAACCCATTATTTTGATCACATTATAGTTTCTGATGAAATTGGCATGTCAAAACCTAATCAGGAAATTTTCACCCTGGCAAAACATACATCGGGAAATATACCCGCAGAAAATATTTTATTGGTTGGAGATAATCCATATTCTGATATTGAAGGTGCTCAGAAATTTGGATTTAAAACAATATGGTATAATTCAAAACAGAAAGAGATACCTCAACAAATAAAGCCTACAATGACGGTAACAAAATTAGAGGACATCATTCCTTCATTTATTTTACACCCAAATATCTAGTTTTGTATCTTGATTATTGATTTTATTAAATAGATAGGTAACGGCTTCTTTTCCTTTTTCTCCTATGTTTTCAGAATATTTGTTTACATATAAATGAATATGTTTTCTAACAATTTCTTCGTCCATCTCTTGTGCATTCAATGTAATGTAAGGTAAACTTAGGGTAGGATGCTGGAAAGCAAATTGAATGCTTTTTTTAATTAATCTATCTACCTTTTTTTTGATCTCCTGAGATAATCCTCTTTTTATGCCAATGCCACCTAAAGGTATGGGGAGGCCAGTTTCATTTTCCCAGTATTCTCCAAGGTCTATTATTTTATTTAACCCCTTTGATTTATAGGTAAACCTATTCTCATGAATAATTAATCCAAGATCAATGTCATGTTTTATAAGAGCATCTTCAATTTCTGAAAAAAGAAATTCGCTGGTATTTTTGGCATTGGGAAAAGCAAAATGAAGTAAAAAATTGGCTGTTGTAAATTTTCCTGGTATGCCTATCTTAAGATTTTCTATATCTTCGATATTGATTTCTTTGGAAGAAATTAATAATGGTCCACAATTATTTCCCAAAGCACTTCCAGCATGTAACAATTGGTAATCTGGCATTAATAAAGCCAACGCGTGATAACTTAGTTTAGTCACGTCCAACGTGTTCTGAAAAGCTAATTGATTTAGTTTTTCTACATCTGCTAAAATAATTTCAAACTCAAGTCCCTCTAAATCAATTCTTTTGTTAACAATTGCATCAAAAATGAAGGTATCATTAGGGCAAGGAGAAAAGCCCAATGTAATTTGCATATCTTTGTGGCTTAAATGTTAAAAAATTGCAGGTAATTTACGAAGACAACCACCTTATTGTGGTAAACAAACCCGCTGGGCTATTGGTTCAAGGGGACAAAACAGAAGATGCTACTCTTGGAGATTGGCTCAAAAAATATATTAAAGATAGATATAAAAAACCTGGGGATGTTTTCCTTGGTACAGTGCATCGTCTTGATAGACCAGTAAGTGGCGCCGTTATTTTTGCCAAAACGTCAAAGGCCTTGGTAAGAATGAATGAGTTGTTCCGGGATAACTTAATCACTAAAAAATATTGGGCTATAGTAGCGTTCAAACCGCCATCGGAAAAAGGTATAATAACTCATTATATCGCTAAAGATGAGGAAAGAAATATTTCAAAAGCGTTATCTGCTCCATCCAGACGTAACCCTGATGCTAAATACGCAGAAACTGCCTACGAACTATTTGGTATTATTGATGGTAGGTTTTTGTTGGAAGTTACCCCTAAAACGGGTCGCCCACACCAGATAAGAGTGCAACTTGCTTCTCTTAACTGTCCCATAGTAGGTGATTTAAAGTATGGGTTTCCTACGGCGTTACAAGATGCATCTATTGCCTTACATTGCCATTCCCTATCATTTATTCATCCGGTTAAGAAAACACTGATTACCATTGAAGCAGAAACGCCAGATAAACATTGGTGGAAATTAATGCGGAATTTAACGAATAATTAAAAGGGGTTATATTTTTGTTGATATCTCTTTTGAGATGATGTAAGCGCCTGTCCAGGCCGATTGGAAATTGAATCCTCCGGTTAAACCGTCTATATTTAAAACTTCCCCAGCAAAATATAGATTTTCTTGTATCTTGCTTTGGAAGTTTTTAAAATTTACTTCTTTGAGAGATACCCCTCCGGCAGTAACAAATTCTTCTTTATTGGTGCTTTTTCCTTTCACGCTTAACGTTAATTTAGTCATGTTTCGTGCTAAATCCTGCGTTTGTTTTTTCGTGATGTTAGCCCATTGTTGCATTGATTGTATATCAGAGGTATGTAAAAGATACATCCAGAATCTATGGGGAATTTTATACATAACCACATTCCCCATTTGTTTTTTTGCGTCTGATTCCTTTATTTGTTTTATATCTGTTAAGACATCGTCATAGGTCTGGGATATCCAATTTACTTCGATATCAAATTCGTACTTTAGTTCATGAAGTTCAACAGCTGCCCAGGCGCTCATTTTAAGTATGGCGGGTCCACTTAAGCCCCAATGAGTAATTAATAGAGGCCCTTCAGTAGCATGTTTTAATCCTAAAATTTTAACAGTCGCAGCAGGAAGACTAATACCTGCGAGTTCATTTAACGCCTTATCGTTCACTTTAAAAGTAAATAAAGACGGAACTGCCGGTACAATAGTATGGCCCATTGAGGCTAAAATAGTCCATATAGACGGGCTACTTCCCGCTGTAATAATCAAGTAATCTGATAGATATATTTTATCTAAAACAGTAACTTCCCATTTTGCATCCATTTTACTTATGTCGGTGACACGACAACTAAGTTTAATATCCACATGATGCTTTTTACAAATTCTCATGAAGCATTCAATGATAGTTTCAGAAGAGTCTGTGATGGGAAACATTCTGCCGTCTGCCTCTGTTTTTAAGGCAACACCGTTTTTAGAAAACCATTCAATGGTATCTTTGGGTTGAAATTGTAGGAACGGGGCATAAAGTTCCTTTTCTCCTCTTGGATAAAACTTCAAAAGGTCTCTGGCCTCGAAACATGCATGAGTTACATTACATCGACCCCCTCCGGAAATACGAACCTTTTTTAATACCTCTTTATCTTTTTCAAGTATAGTAATTTTTATATTACTATGTTTTTCAGCGAGTAAACAGGCTGCAAAAAATCCTGCAGCGCCTCCCCCAATAATTAAAACTGTAGGTTTACTCATGGAAAGGTAGGGTGTTGCTTGTGGTGCTCTGTTCTCGATTGGATAAAATGGGCCAGGGCAATAACTTGAGATTCCTGATATAAATTTCCCGTTATGGTTATACTGCTTGGTTTACCGTTTATAAAGCCATTTGGTATTACAATACATGGATGTCCCGTATAATTGGTAATGGTCAAACTTGTTCCTCCCCAAGATGGATTCAGGTATAGATCAATTTTTGAAAAAACCTTTTCCTTCATCTCCTCCATGAGTATTTTACGCTTCCTATTGGCCTGAATATACTCTACCGCGGGAATAAATCTAGACTCTCTAAATTTATTCGGCCAGGCATTTTTAATTTGCCTTTCTAATAAATCATCTTTATTATTTCTCGTTAATTCATCGAAGGCAGCGGCTGATTCTGCTGATAAAATAGGAGATAAATAGGGGAGTTCGGGTAATTCAACGGGAATTAAATTTATCCCTTCTTTTTTCAATAGGGCTAAAATGAGACTATCTTGCTGTTTAAACGGATAATTTCTGTCAAAAGAACTTTTTAAGTAGCCTATTTTTAATGATTTTATATTCAACGCTGCATTATAGTTGAACGGAAATTCCTGCACAGACAAATCTTTATTGTCTTTTCCCTGTATTACAGAAAACACCAAGGCACAATCTTCTGCTGTCCTGGATATTGGGCCTATTTTGTCCATAGTCCAACTCAGTGCCATAGCCCCATGTCTGCTTACCCTACCAAAGGTGGGTCTTAGTCCTGTAGTACCGCAAACGGTAGAGGGTGAAACAATACTTCCCAATGTTTCGGTACCTATGGCAAAAGGCATTAATCCAGCGGAAACGGCTGATGCACTGCCAGCTGAGGAGCCACTTGATCCGCTTTCTATATCCCATGGATTTTTAGTAGTACCTCCAAACCAAACATCACCCCAAGCTAATGCTCCCATAGATGTTTTAGCAATTAGAACCGCGCCTGCAGCATTTAGTTTTTGAATTACTGTCGCGTTTTCATTAATCACCTGATCCTTATATGGCGTTGCTCCCCAGGTAGTTTTATATCCCTCTGTGGCCAATAAATCTTTTGCACCATAAGGTATTCCGTGTAATAATCCACGATATTTACCAGCAGCTATTTCTTCATCTGCCTTTTTTGCTTGCTTAAGTGCCAGATCTTCTGTTACCGTTATAACACAAAATAAGCTGCTATTGTACTTTTTGATCCTTGATATGAAGTATTGAGTGAGTTCTACGGAACTGATTTGCTTAGATTTAATTAGATAGGCTAGTTCTGAAATGGAATACCAGGGAAGCTTTGCATTATCTATTTTAAATGGTTTTACCATACTTAGGGTTAATCCGGAGGCACCTGCTTGCGATTGAAATCCCGACGGTCTGGGGTCAAAAACGAAGGCCGGTGACACGCCATTGTCAATGTCCTTTTCTCTGTTTTTACTAAATCCCTTGTAGAACTCTGACACACCAGGCAGTAAAGAATCTATCTCTTGCTCGGAAAAATGCAGCCCCATAATATTTGCAGCTTCCTTTATGGAATCACTCGTGATAATTGGTTCTATCATTTTTTCAAAAAAAGCGCCAAAAATAAAGGTGCAAACTAAAATTAAAGCTGTTGAAATGCCTGATTTTTTCATACTGTTTGAGTTAATTTCCAAAATTAAAAAACTAATTCCATTTTTTCATTTTACTTTTGTTTATCCTTAATTAAATAATGATAGAATGAATTCGGAATTAAAGGTTTTTAAATTTGGTGGCGCTTCTCTAAAAGATACCGCTTCATTTTTAAATGTGGCAAATATTCTTAAAACTCAAGAACCTGATGTAGTCGTTCTCTCTGCCTCTGGAAAAATTACGGATAAACTTGAATCCTTAATTCAGGCATACCATAAAAAATCAATAGAGCAACAAGACATCTGGCATGATATTAAATCTTATCATATTGCTTTGGCTGCTTCTCTTTTAGATCAGACAGACGAAGTTTTTGATGTTATCAATGATTTATTTGTTGAAATAGATTGGGTCTTAGACGAAGAGCCTGGTGCAGATTTCAATTACTGTTATGACCAGATTATTGGCATAGGTGAATTATTATCTACCAGAATTATGCATGCATTGTTACTTAAGTTAAATATGAAAGCTGTTTGGATAGATGCGCGCGATATAATTACTACCGATGATAATTACAGAGAAGGTTGGGTGTTTTGGAACGAAACGGATGTGAAATGTAAAAAGGTTATTGAACCTCATATTGCTAACGGTTCTTTAGTTATTATACCTGGCTTTATTGGTTCTACCATAGATAATAATACTGTTTCATTAGGTAGAGAAGGCTCCGATTATTCAGCGGCTATTCTGAGTCATTGTTTAAACGCTCATAGTTTGACTATCTGGAAAGATGTTGCAGGAGTATATAATGCCGATCCCAGGTTTTTT
>JBILDL010000435.1:0-2813 GCA_044352635.1 Saprospiraceae bacterium
AAATTTATTCCCACCACCTAACGCCACTGGTCTTAGGGTATCTGCTTGAATGGTGATATCTGTGCTATCCCGACATCCATTTATAATGTTTGAGACCTTAAATTTATAATTACCGGGAGATAAGGCATAAGCAAATTTTTCATTTTTCTTTGCCCCCAACTTACCATCTAAGGTCGACCAAAAATAGCTGAATTCAACTCCTTCAGACGTTAAGGTACCGCCCATAATGACTGAATCTACCTTACAAGTGTATGGTAAAAGAGTACCTTTTGTTATTTGAGGAACAGCCTTATTTTCAATTACCTGCAACAAGGTATCAGTGCATGACTTCTCCTCATCATACATAATATTCAACTGATAAAAACCAGCCGCAGAAACAGTTAATAATGGATTAGTGCCCACCACTATCGGGGTACCAATGGAGGGATCTAATTTCCTCCATTCAAAGGTAGTTTTGTATGTATCTGACTTTGTCCCACGGACATCTATAGAAACCGAATTTCTGACACAGGTTAAGTCCTCTGGCAAAACAATTTTAAGATCTCTGCCATAATATTTAAGTTTCACATTTACCAAACTATCACAACCAGATATTGCCTTTAGTTTAACTAAAAAAGTACCTTCCGTTCTAAAAGTAGAATCACCCACCTGAAATGTCCCTTTTGGACAAATGAAGTCTATAAATTTAATATTAAGTTCCGTTACGCTATCACAAGCTCCTATTTTGGGAATTACCTGCTTATAAACGCCTTCTTGTTTAAAAAACTTTCCATCAAAAAGAATGCTATCCCCTTTAGGAAGGATCCAGGTTACCTTTTTAACACAGTTGAAAGGCGTGAGATTGAACACGTACTCACCAGTTGAAAGAGCCCCACAGGTATCCTTTTTTGTCGCTGGATTTTGTAAAATAGCCAGCACCTCTGAGGAGGTCTTTTTTCCAATGAAAGATTGAAAAATGGAAATGGAATCTTTTATGAATGAAAAACCCTTCGCTTTATAACTTCCTGATGGAAGATTTCTAAGATCTCTATTGGCCGATATATCAAAAACGGTATCATTTCTATAAATCATGTATCCGTAACCATATAAAGTGGTATCAGGTATATCTGTTACATTGGCATAAATAGGTCCTGGCAACGTCACAAGTTCGGTGTTGCCGGCACAAGCGTTGATGATGGTGTCTTTTAGCTCTCCCGCGTTGGCTTTGCAACAATTATCCCCATCGATAATAGCAAAATGAATTTTAACATCCCGAATACTATTTAAATCACCACTGATTTCATTTTCAGCACCTTTGGTATTAACGAGTAATTTCCAAACACCATTGATCTTTCCCGTAAAACCCTGCAAGTCATTCTTGAATGGAAAATACACCCCAGTGGGTTGAATGCCAGGATAATCATTTTGCCATCGAAAAGTATCCGTTGATGCACTGGTTGGAATAAAAGTTAGTCTGTAAATACCCCCTAAAATATCATTTTCAACATAATCATTGACTGGCCCTACTAAAAAAACAGTATCCCCTTTAGGAGAAATGAGCGAAATAGATAGTTTTGATAATTCAGGTGAGATAAAGCGCAAAGTTATGCTATCAATTTTTTGACCTCCAGATAAATCATCTTTTATGTAATCGAATACATTGATATCATAGGAAAAAATGGAGTCAAAATAAATAGGTTTAGGCCCTTGAAAACCGCAGTTTTGAGCCTTTACATTTAAAAAAAATGAAATGGTGAACAATAAAACTAAATAATGTCTCATTGCATTAATATTGTGACATGGTATAATAACGACAGACCATAAAATTTATTCCTTTCTGTTTTTTCATTTGAAGGTGTAAATTACAGTCTTTTTTGGAATTAGACTTAATCAACGACTAAAAGAAAAGTAAACCAAACAATATGAAAGCTGTAAAATGTTTATTTATTGGAATAATTTTTGTTTTAAAATTATCGGATATAAGCGGACAGGCAAGTTCCGGATTAAAGTATCAAAAACAGCCTACGAAGGAACCTAGTGTTGTGTCCACAAAAATCTGGTATGGCGGAGGATTAAATTTGGGTTTTTCAGGACAATCCGGTTTAAATGTGCTTCAACTTGGAGCAAGTCCAATGGTTGGATACAAAATTTTACCCAGATGGAGCGTAGGACCCAGAGTTAGTTTTCTTGCCTCGAGGTATTCAGGACGTTCTTTTATTAACAAAATAACGCCTGTAAACTGGGGTATTGGTGCATTCACCCGGGTAAAAGTTATCTCTGCCATATTTGCTCATGCAGAATATGAAATAGCTAATGAGGCCTTTATTTCTTTTGACGGTCCAAAATTATACGCCGACAGGTTGCAACAAAACAATGTATATGTGGGCGGTGGTTATAGCAGTGGACAAGGCAACACCAAATTTGAGATTGTTGCCTTGTACAACCTGCAGACGCCAGAATCTACGCTTTACTATATCTCCCCTTTCACCTTCAGATTTGGATTTACCGTAAATTTTTAACTTAAAATCCAACTTCAAACCCAACGAAAAAATGTCTTCCTGCTTGGGGATATACACCAATATCGCTTTGCAATTCCCCATTCAGGAAACTGCTGTAAACCCAGCCATTGCTATAATAACGATGGTTTAACACATTAAAAATATTACCAGAAATGGTTATATTCTTTTTTAACTGAAATCGTACGGCGGCATCATTAATAAAGAAAGAAGGAATTACATTTTGTTCATTCCCTGTATTATCTAAATACTGGCGACTTACGTATTTGGCATTCCAAATAACCTCCAATGGATTTTCCAAAAAGAAAGGGAGATGAG
>JBILDL010000437.1:0-2812 GCA_044352635.1 Saprospiraceae bacterium
AAGTACAGGATTTAGCCGTTCTCACAATACACGTATTCAGAATGATAACAATATTTACGGTGTATTGAGTACTGCGTTATTGTTGGGTTCACATATTCCTGTGTTGAATGCTGATGGATCTTATGGCCGTGACGCTAATGCAAGTATTGAAAATCCGGTAGCCAATGCAGTTGAGCCTACTTATGATGTTTATTCAAATCGTTTATTGTCTAACATATTTGGTGAATTAACGATTTTAGAAGGATTGACTTTCAGAAGTTCCTTCAGCGTTGATTATCTTAATTTACGAGACGATCGTTTTACGCCGGCAAGTCATATTCAGGCAGCGGGTGTAAATGGTCGTGGTGAGCAAGGTTATTCATCAGATTTGAATTTGGTTAACGAAAATTACTTTTCTTACAGAAAAGCTTTTGGAAAACTAAATTTTGATGCTTTGGTAGGAAACTCTGTACAAGTAAGCCAGTTTGAATCGTTATATGGTGTAGGTGAAAATTACCCTGGAAAGACCATTCGCGAGTTAAATGCAGCTTCTGTAAAAAAGGACGTAACTTCTTCAAAATCAGCATGGGGTCTTAATAGTTATTTCTCCAGGTTGAATATGAACTGGGCTGGAAAATATTTTATTTCAGGTAGTATACGTGCAGACGGTTCTTCTCGCTTCGGTGCAAATAATCGTTGGGGTGTATTCCCTTCTGCCTCTGCAGCATGGAGACTTTCAGAGGAGTCATTCTTCCCTGAATCTAAGATTTTATCAGAGGTTAAGTTAAAGGCAAGTTGGGGTAGAAGAGGTAATCAGGACATTGCCAACTTTGCATCACGTGCTTTAATTGCTCCAGGTGCAAATTATTTACAAAGGGCAGGTTTGGCTCCAACTCAGTTGGGAAATCCTAATCTTACCTGGGAAGAACGCGAAGATTTTGACTTAGGATTAGAAATTGCTTTATTTGAGAGCAAATTGGAATTAACCATCGATGCTTATCAGGGAACAACCAACCAGTTGTTGCTTAACAGACCATTAGTAGGTGCTTCAGGTTTCACTGGTATTCAGGAAAATATTGGTTCTATCCGTAATAAAGGTATTGATATTGGTTTAACCACAACTAATATCGAAACTAAAAATATACTTTGGACAACCAACTTTAATATTTCATTTTTCGATAATGAAATTCTTAAGTTAGCAGGAACGCCATTCGCAGCTGGTTTTGCCAGTTGGGTAGCTGAAGGTGAAGCTTTAGGTGCATTCAGAGGTTACAGAACAGTTGGTCTTTTCCAAACACAAGCCGAGATTGATGCATTAGACAAAAAAGCGAAAGAATTAACTGGACGTTCTACTGCTGTTTATCAATCAACCCTTACCAGACCTGGTGATATTCAGTTCAAAGACATAAATAATGACGGAGTTATTACCAGTGACGATCAAGAAATACTAGGTGATGCGAATCCTAACTATTATGGTGGTGTTACGAATACCATTCAAGCTTATGGTTTTGATTTAAGCTTCTTCTTCCAGTACAGTATGGGTAATTTTGTATTTAACAATACCCGTGCTTTTTCTGAAGGTATGAACGGCGTATTTGGTCAGGCAAATACAGTTAAAAATCGTTGGACACCTCAAAATACAAGTGCGACCATGCCAAGAGCTGTATTCCAAGACCCAAATAACAACAGAAGAGTTTCTGACCGTTTTGTGGAAGACGCTTCTTATGTGCGTTTAAAGAACGTTACTTTTGGTTATACTTTCCCAACCAAATTATTGGAGAAAATTAAAATGCGCAGTGCAAGAATTTATGTTACTGGTCAAAACTTGTTAACCTTTACCAATTACTCTGGTTTCGATCCTGAGGTAAGTACGTTTGGAGAGACGAATACAGCGCCTGGCACTGATTTCTTAACTTTCCCACAATCGAGATCGTTGTTAGTTGGATTGAACATTGGATTCTAATAAAGGATAATCCTGTGATTAAATTCTATTTTTTTTAGATTGAAAACATGTTGAAATGAAAAACATATTTAAAATATCCATTTTAATCTCAGCCTTTGGTTTTTTCCAGGCTTGTGATAATAACCTGGAATTGGAGCCATACACTGCCCTGGATGCATCTGTAGGTTTCAAAACAAAACAAGACGTTGATGCGGCGCTATTGGGCGCGTACAACGCTATCCAAAATAGTAATTATTTTGGGCTTCAGTTGCAGGTGTTACCTGATTTATATGCTGATAATATCAATCATACGGGAACTTTCCCAACCTATGCTCAAATTTTCAACCGCCAGGTTTTAGCTGATAATACCAATATTGGCGGCCTTTGGAATCAGGTGTATATTGGTGTAAACCGTGCAAATAATGTAATTGCATCGGTTCCTTCAGTGAAAGATGCAAGTTTCAATGCTAATAATGCCATTGGAGAAGCAAGGTTGTTGCGTGCCTTTCATTACTTTAACCTGGTAACCCTATTCGGTGGTTCACCTGCAGGTTTCAATAAAGCGGGTGGTGTTGGTGTTCCTATTTATACTGTGCCTACGCTTTCAGCAGAAGATGCAGCGCCTAAGGCTAAAGCTTCTGAGGAAGAGGTTTGGAAGTTAATCTTAGAAGATATTGATTTCGCCGTTGCCAACCTTGTTGCAACGAATGGTAATGGTAGAGCCAATAAAAATGTGGCTTTGGCATTAAAAGCTCGCGTACATTCTGTGCGTAATGAATGGGCTTTAGCTGAAGCTGCTGCCTCTGAAGTAATCAACTCCAAAAGACATACCCTTCTTACTGGTGCCAATTATCAGAATATCTGGTTAAGCCAGAACTCATCAGAGGCCAT
>JBILDL010000436.1:0-2812 GCA_044352635.1 Saprospiraceae bacterium
TAACTAAACAGGGATATTATTTAAAAGCAAGCCCGATGATACTATTCCACTAAACGAATGTTGTATTCCTTTTTCAAAGGATTAGTTAATTGCTTGCCAATGAGCCATGGGTTTAACCATTTCAATTTTCGATATGAAATGTTATTTTCCTGAGCAAACAAACCTAAATCGGGAATAGGTTTTGCCACAGTAATAACTTTCGTAGGTTCGATAGGAGCATATCCACCATCTCCTTTTAACTGATAACCGTGATATTCGGGATCCTCTAAAACGGCTTTTATAGCAAACAAGCGGAAAACATACCTTGAGGTTTCTTCATTCAGCTGCATATCAAAATAGCTCTTCGCCCGTTGAAAATCTAATTCTTTTTTAAATCTGGTCTCCCCTATATTGTAAGCGGCTGCAGCCATCGACCAGTTTCCAAATCTTTTATGCAAGTGCTTCAAATATTTACAAGCAATTTCAGTTGATTTTTCAACATGATACCTCTCGTCCACCTCTTCTGAAATTTCCAGCCCATAGAACTCGGAAACAGGTTTCATCAATTGCCAAACCCCTTTTGCACCCGCCGGAGAGACCGCATTTGAAAGCATACTTTCTGCCACAGCTATATACTTAAGATCGGAAGGTAAGCCATGTTCTGATAATTTTTTTTCTATCATTGGAAAATACCGCATAGAACGCTTGATAGCAATAATCGTACTGGAATGTTGAAAAACATTAGCGTATAACTCTCTTTCAAGTCGTTCACGAATATCCCAATCCTCGATAGTTAACTTCTCACCGGCAAAGGAATATTCATCCTGTAATGTTATTGACCTGATAACCATCGCTGGTTCTACCGCTTTATTCTCTCCCAGATCGGTATTGGTCACAAAGGAAAAAATAAAAAAAATACCGGAAAAGGCTCCCAAAATCATGAGAGACCATTTTATAGGCTGTAAAAATTTATTCTCTTTCATAGTCTAAATATCTTTTGCTTTTTTAAAAATAGGCACCGTTGAGCAAGGTTCACCAAAGAAAATACTTGATGCTATAGGCTGTAAAAATTGTACCGCGGCTGTATAAGCAGAAGCGGGAACCGCCTTTTCACTACAACCCTTCAGAACCATTTTTTTGTCCGCATAATCCTCCCTTTTCCATTGAGAAATTACCTTATCATAATGGGCTGAAAGAAAAGTATCCTTATCGCCCTGAAAAATAGCCTTTGCATAAGGTGCGGCATAGGCAGCGACCAACATAAAGGACCATAAAGGTAAAATGGCATCGACGGAACAAACAATAAGCAGGTTTTTATCCTTATATACAGCCCAGTCAATTTCCTTTAATGCTGTTCTAAAATCTTTTTCCTTTAGAATTAACCCTTGAAAAAGATAATCCTTTATGTCAAAATAAACAAAATCACCCTCAGGGTAAAATTTTTCTAAATCAATAGTGAATAATCCACTATTAACTACCTTGTTTACTAACGTTGATTCCATATTACGTATTAATTTTCCAAAAAGTCTGATTCCTCACCCGCTGTAAATTCATGTTCTCTAAATTCTTTAGGAAGGGGAAGCTCTTTCAAACTGTTAATACCAAAATAATGTAAAAATTTTTCACCCGTGGCATATAACAATGGTCTTCCAGGTCCCTCACTTCTACCTGAAATAAGAATCAGCTCCTTTTCAAGTAACTTCTGCACAGCATAATCACAATTAACGCCTCTGATTCTTTCCAATTCCAATTTACTTACAGGTTGTTTATAAGCAATGATTGAGAGCGTTTCTAAGGAAGCCTTTGAAAGTTTTTTCCTTGTTTTATTCCTAAGAAATACATTTAAGGTACCATGAAAAGTGGGTTTAGTTAAAAACTGAAAACAGTTTCCCGATTGAATCAGTTCAAAGGAAAAGGAGTCATTCACAAAACGATTTGAAATTTCTTCAATTCTACTCATTACCTCCTCTTCTGAGAGTGCCAACCCAAACACTTCTTCCAAACAACCTTGAATATCCTCTATACTAATTGGCTGATCAGCTGCAAAAATCAGTGCTTCAATGTGTTGTGAAATATATTCCAATGTGAAAAATTTTAATTAAAAGGAATAGCAACGGAAAAGATTACTATTTTTTCCACCGCTTCCTTTACTTTGTTTATTATTACCGTAAAATAGGGGAAGTTGCAAAGCAAAATAAAAATCCGATCCTGTAAAGGACGATTTTGTCACCCAACTCTTTATATTATCTGAACCAATGGTCAATGGACCTGCCCGAAGTGCCAAACCTGTGGAAAACAACTGCCTATTGGATAAGGTTAGAGGTATTTTGACGGCCCAAAAACCTGATTCCCAGGAGGGCATTACCATAACGGTTTCTATGGATTGAATATTTTTAATAGCCTTCAAAAGGGGAATATTTGCAAAAGAAGAGATAAAGAAAGAGTTCCCAATAGAGAAGCCACCTTGAAAATTAAACGATGTTGGCAGTAACATATTAAAATTACTTCCTGATACGCCCGCCAATGAACTACCTAAAATATCTGTGCTAAGCAAATTTCCCGCTTGAATTACATTTCCCCTCGATATGGCATTTATATAATCGGAACCATCGTGCAAAGAAACGCCGGTTGAAGTTACTTTATACGTCGTAGTATTTGAATTAAAACCAATATAACCAATATCGTTAAGTGCGGCTCCAACAAACCACCTACCTTCCCCCTCCGCCAAACGAGCCCCAATATCCAATCCCATTCCAAAGCCATTTAATGATTTCCTAATGCCCCCACCTGTAGGGTTTCTGGACCAAACAGAGAAACCCATATCGCCATTCAC
>JBILDL010000439.1:0-2808 GCA_044352635.1 Saprospiraceae bacterium
CCATCAAACCTGGCATTTCAGCCTCCGCCAATTCTATTTCTTTTCTGCCGTAATCGGCTAAAGCAATGTCTTTAACCTTGTAGGTTAAGGTACCTATCGCTGTACTCATTTCAATTATTTTTAAGATATGTTTAATTATAGCAAATAAAAACGATGCAAATCTACAAATTAAATAAATTTCAGAGGTAAAAGTTGTAGATAAAAGTGTAGTTATGCTGGTAAACCGGGAAAATCTTCTTTTAGAGACAATACAAATCGCGATGCAGCGGCAGGGTTGGTAGCCAGAGGAATATTATGAACATCACATAATCGCATGAGCATGCTTACATCCACTTCATGTGGATGCTTTCCGAGAGGGTCGCGAAAAAATATAATCATATCAACATTCCCTTCTACCATTCTACTTGCAATCTGCGCATCTCCGCCTAATGGACCGCTGAGCATTCTTTCCACATCGAGTCCGGCTTTTTCTAAATAAGACCCTGTTGTTCCCGTGGCAATCAGGTGAATATTTCTTTCCTGAAAAAAAGCGATATGATCGCGAACAAATCCTACCATATCCACTTTTTTGGTGTCATGAGCAATAATAGCTATAGTAAAGGTGGTTTTTTCGGTATGCATGTTCAAAATTTAACCGTCGAAAAAAATAATAGTGCAATACTACCTTTAATGTGTTAATTTTGCAAAAAAATCTGTAAATCTTTAAAGAAAACCAAGTTATGAGTAAGAATTTCTTAGTAAAATGTGTGGTTTGTCTGTCAGTATTGGTTTATACCAACACTTTAGACGCTCAAATCATGGCTCCGGCAGCCAGTGTAACGACTGAGTTAAAAACAAAAGTAGGTTTAACGGACGTTACCATTCTTTATTCTCGTCCTTCAATGAAAGGAAGAGGCATCTTTGGTAAGGAAGTTGTTCCTTTTGGTGCAACTTGGCGCACTGGTGCTAATTCAGTTACTAAATTAAGTTTTAGTGAGGATGTAAAATTAGGTGGTGCAGAAGTAAAGAAAGGGGATTATGCTATTCTTACCGTTCCAAATGCGGCAGAATGGAAAGTAATGATTTACAAATATGAAACATCTAACTGGGCCAGCTATGTTGAGAAAACGCCAGCTGCTTCTTTCTCAGTGGCAACAAAGTCTTTAGGTGAAAGTGTAGAATCATTTACTATGGACGTAAATAATTATACCAACGAAAGTGCTACCATTGATATCAGCTGGGAAAAGACAAAAGTGAGCTTGCCTCTTAGCGTAAATACGGATGCCAAAGTAATGGCTTCTATTGACAAAATAATGGCAGGGCCTTCTGGTGCAGATCTTTATGCTGCGGGGGCCTATTACCATGACGCAAAAAAAGACTTGAATAAAGCCTTAGAATGGGTTCAGAAAGCAAATGCTTTAAGTCCTCAATACTGGACATTACGCAAAGAATCTTTAATTTTAGCTGACTTAAATAGAAAAGCTGAGGCTATCGCTGTAGCGACGAAGTCTCTCGAATTAGCTAAAAAAGCAGCGAATGATGACTATATTCGTATGAATGAAGCATCTATTGCTTCATGGAAAAAGTAATGGATCGGGATATACGAAAGTATATCCCGTTTTCTTTTTTATTTTTTCGTTGCTTACATACCTTTCAGGCTCATTTCCCCAAATAAAAGTAGCCTCCTGAGCACCTACTTGCCGGGCTCTCTGCGGGTAAAAAATGCCCCTTGCCGGATGTTCATCGGCGCAAATATTAAAAGTCCCTTCAGGGGTTTCCTTCAAAATAATGTGTTTCATTATTTCCAATACATCCTGTTGATGAACTAAATTAACGGATATTTCGCCGCCGGGGATATCTTTCTTGTCCTTAAAAAAGAATCCTGGCTCTCTTCCCGGGCCCGCTAAACCGCCTAATCTTAATACATAAACAGCGTAGTCTCCCGTCTTTTCATTTATTATTCGTTCTGCCTGAGCTAAAATTTCTTCCGATAGGGTGTGAGGTTGTTTGGCAGTTTCTTCTGTTAAAACGCCTTTAGCAAGTCCATAAACACTGGTGGAACTGGTGAAAAGTAATTTCTTTAAATGGGCTAAGTGGGTAGTCTGGTGTATGATTCTTTCTATTATGTCAATGTAACTATGCAATGGAGCCTGTTTGCCCAGCGTGGGAGGCAAGGTGATAACTAAAATTTCCGTTTGATGAGGTATCTGAATGTCCGTTTTTGATGCATCATGGGTGAAAATCATTTTATTACACAGAATCCCTTCTGCTGTCAATAACTCCATTTTTTCATCACTGGTAGTCGTTCCAAAAACCTGGCAATCGGCCTGAACCAATAATTTGGCAAGGGGTAAACCTAACCAGCCCGTGCCGATAATAGATACAAATGGATGCATGTTAAGATATTATTTTATCTGTTCAAAACAGCCTATGTCAGGATTTGCGCTATCTCTGTTTTTATTTAAAAGATCAATTAAAATAGGATAGGGTTTAAGGATAGGAAGGCCTTTATTGGCCGCAACTGATAGCGAGTCTAAGGTATAATCGTCTTCTGAAGGGTTTTTAAACACTTTACTTTGTATGCTTCCGTTGATACAATTTTTGCATTGGTCGGTAAGAAAATTCGAAAATTGTTTATTCTGTCCTGTTAATAAATCTTTTACTCTAACCACGCAATTTTCAAATAAAATATTAAAAAGGGCTTTATTTTGACCATTCGAAATATCTGATAAATTTATTTCATCCTGATCGGAACCATAGAAAATACTATTTCTAAAAGTAGCATTCAGTCTGTATTGGCTTCTTCGTTGACAGGTTATTGGGTCATCG